>NZ_RZPL01000355.1:0-5644 GCF_004022805.1 Mesorhizobium sp. M7A.F.Ca.CA.002.04.1.1
GTAGTGCTGTCTTATTTTGTCGCACAAAACGAGCTGGATTGGCGTATCATTTGGGCCTCTCCGGCTGTTGCCGCGAGCGACAGGTGGACAGCCAGACTCTGGCCTGTACGATTACCAGATGCGATCCATGCGGAAAGCCGCCTGGTTCGACAGGATTTCGCAAGACGTGCCACAAGGATCAGGGTGAGCCAAGCGCTTGCCGAGGCAAACCAGCGCCTGAATGGCTGGGAAGGAGGACAGGAGATGACGGACATGACGCACTCTGCGACGAACGGCCAGGCCGCGCAGACGAAAGCGGCAACCGTCAAAACCACCTTGCGATCCAATATTGGCCGAAGCGCCAACGGATTTTCCGCCCAGGGCCTCTACGATCCACGCAACGAGCATGACGCCTGCGGCGTCGGTTTCATCGTCAACATGAAGGGCGTGAAGTCGCATCAGATCGTCGAGGACGGGCTTGCTGTGCTCGAAAACCTGACGCATCGCGGCGCCGTCGGCGCCGATCCGCTGGTCGGCGATGGCGCCGGCGTGCTGGTGCAGCTTCCCGACCAGTTCTTCCGTGACGAGATGGCAGCCCAGGGCATCGAGCTGCCGCCGGCGGGCCAGTACGGCGTCGGACACTGGTTCATGCCGCAGGACGCGGCCCTTCGCGCCCATATCGAGGACATCATTGCCGAATCGGCGCAATCCGAGGGACTTCCGCTCATCGGTTTCCGTGACGTGCCCGTCGACAATTCGTCGCTGTCGAAGGCGCCCGACATCGTGGCATCCGAGCCGTTCCATCGGCAGATCTTCATCGGCCGCACGCCAGACATTACCGATGACGAGGAATACGAGGCCAGGCTCTATCTGCTGCGCAAGGTCATCTCGGGCCGCATCTATGCCGAGAACGACAACAAGGACATCGGCGCCTATTGCGTGTCGCTGTCGGCGCGCACCATCGTCTACAAGGGCATGTTCCTGGCTTATCAGGTCGGGGCCTACTACAAGGACCTCAAGGACCCGCGCTTCGAAACCGCGCTGATCCTCGTCCACCAGCGCTTCTCGACCAACACGTTCCCGTCATGGAAGCTGGCGCATCCCTACCGCATGGTCGCCCACAATGGCGAGATCAACACCGTGCGCGGCAACAACAACTGGATGGCTGCGCGCCAGGCGTCGGTCGATTCCGAACTGTTCGGCAACAACATCTCGAAGCTGTGGCCGATTTCCTATGACGGCCAATCCGACACCGCCTGCTTCGACAATGCGCTCGAGTTCCTGTTCCAGGGCGGGTACAGGCTCAGCCATGCCATGATGATGCTGATTCCGGAAGCCTGGGCCGGCAACAAGCTCATGGATGCCGATCGCAAGGCCTTCTACGAATACCATGCGGCATTGATGGAGCCGTGGGACGGACCGGCGGCGGTGGTCTTCACCGATGGCCGCCAGATCGGCGCCACGCTCGACCGCAATGGCTTGCGCCCGGCACGCTACATCGTCACCGACGATGACCGCGTCATCATGGCCTCGGAAGCCGGCGTACTGCCGGTGCCGGAGGAGAAGATCGTCAAGAAGTGGCGGCTGCAGCCCGGCCGCATGCTGCTGATCGACCTGGAGAAGGGGCGCATCGTCTCCGACGAGGAGCTCAAGTCGGAGATCGCGACCAAGCATCCCTACAAGACCTGGCTCGCCAACACGCAGCTGATCCTCGAAGATCTGAAGCCGGTCGAACCGCGCGCGTTGCGCAAGGATGTCAGCCTGCTCGATCGTCAGCAGGCATTCGGCTACAGCCAGGAGGACACCAAGCTGTTGATGTCGCCTATGGCGACGACAGGCCAGGAAGCGGTGGGCTCGATGGGCACCGACACGCCGATCTCGGCGATGTCGGACAAGTCGAAGCTGCTCTACACCTATTTCAAGCAGAACTTCGCCCAGGTCACCAACCCGCCGATCGACCCGATCCGCGAGGAGCTGGTGATGAGCCTGGTGTCCTTCATCGGGCCGCGGCCCAACATCTTCGACCTTGTCGGCAATTCGCGCCGCAAGCGGCTCGAAGTGCGCCAGCCGATCCTGACCAATGGCGATCTCGAGAAGATCCGCTCCATCGGCCACACCGAGGACCGTTTCGACACCAAGACGATCGACATCACCTATGGCTCCGCCGAAGGCGCCGCGGGCATGCAGGGCGCCATCGATCGGTTGTGCGAGCGGGCGGAGGCGGCGGTTGCCGGCGGCTACAACATCATCATCCTGTCCGACCGCCAGGTCGGGCCCGACCGCATCGCCATCCCGGCGCTGCTGGCGACGGCGGCGGTCCATCATCACCTGATCCGCAAGGGGCTGCGCACCTCGGTCGGCCTCGTCGTCGAATCCGGCGAGCCGCGCGAAGTGCATCATTTCTGCTGCCTCGCCGGCTATGGCGCCGAGGCGATCAATCCCTACCTCGCCTTCGACACGCTGCTCGACATGCACAAGCGCGGCGAACTGCCGAAGGAAGTGGACGCCTACGAAGTCGTCTCGCGCTACATCAAGTCGATCGGCAAGGGCATCCTCAAGGTGATGTCCAAGATGGGCATCTCGACCTACCAGTCCTATTGCGGCGCGCAGATTTTCGACGCCATCGGCCTGAAGACCGATTTCGTGCAGCAATACTTCACCGGCACCGCGACGCTGATCGAAGGCGTCGGCCTGGACGAGATCGCGGCCGAGACGCTCAGCCGCCACAATGACGGTTTCGGCAACGACCCCGTGCTGCGCAACAGCCTCGAGGTCGGCGGCGAATACATGTTCCGCATGCGCGGCGAGGCGCATATCTGGTCGCCAGATGCTGTCGCCACCTTGCAGCACGCCGTGCGCCAGGGATCGTGGGAAACCTTCAAGGACTATTCCGCCCAGATCGACAGCGAGACGGCCCGCGCCCAGACCATTCGCGGCCTGTTCAAGCTCAAGCTGGCCGGGGAAACCGGCCGCAAGAAGGTGGCGCTCGACGACGTCATGCCGGCGGCCGACATCGTCAAGCGGTTCTCGACCGGAGCGATGTCGTTCGGCTCGATCTCGCGCGAAGCGCACACGACGCTGGCGCGCGCGATGAACCAGATCGGCGGCAAGTCGAACACCGGCGAGGGCGGCGAAGAGGCCGACCGCTATCTGCCGCTGCCGGGCGGCGGCAAGAACCCGGAACGCTCGGCGATCAAGCAGATCGCCTCGGGACGTTTCGGCGTCACGGCCGAATACCTCGTCAACTCCGACATGATGCAGATCAAGGTGGCGCAGGGTGCCAAGCCCGGCGAGGGCGGTCAGCTGCCCGGCCACAAGGTCGACGCCACCATCGCCAAGGTCCGGCATTCGACGCCGGGCGTCGGCCTGATCTCGCCGCCGCCGCATCACGACATCTATTCGATCGAGGATCTGGCACAGCTGATCTACGACCTGAAGAACGTCAATCCGGCAGCCGACGTGTCGGTCAAGCTGGTGTCGGAAGTCGGCGTCGGCACGGTTGCGGCGGGCGTCGCCAAGGCGCGCGCCGACCACATCACAATTTCGGGCTATGATGGCGGCACCGGTGCCTCGCCGCTGACGTCGCTCAAGCATGCCGGCAGCCCGTGGGAAATGGGCCTTGCCGAGACACACCAGACGCTGGTGCTGAACGGCTTGCGGTCGCGCGTTGCGCTGCAGGTCGATGGTGGCTTGCGCACAGGGCGCGACGTCATCATCGGCGCGCTGCTCGGCGCCGACGAGTTCGGCTTCTCGACCGCACCGCTGATCGCGGCCGGCTGCATCATGATGCGCAAATGCCATCTCAACACCTGTCCGGTCGGCGTCGCGACGCAGGATCCGGTGCTGCGCAAGCGCTTCAAGGGCACGCCCGAGCATGTCATCAACTTCTTCTTCTACGTCGCGGAAGAGGTGAGGGAGCTGCTCGCCGAGATGGGCTACACCCATATCGACCAGATCATCGGCGACACCGATCTTCTGGAAAAGCGCGACCTGATCGTGCACTGGAAGGCGCGCGGGCTCGATTTCTCGAAGATGTTCTTCAAGCCGGATGCGCCGCATGAAGCGGTGCACTGGACCGAGCGGCAGAAGCACCCGATCGACGACGTGCTCGACCGCAAGCTGATCGAACTGGCCAAGCCGGCGCTCGAGAGCAAGCTGCCGGTCAAGATCGAGGTCGATATCCGCAATGTCGACCGCTCCGCGGGCGCCATGCTGTCGGGCGAAGTGGCCAAGCGCTTCAAGCACAAGGGCCTGCGCGAGGATACGATATCGGTGAAGCTGACCGGCACTGCCGGCCAGTCCTTTGGCGCCTTCCTGGCGCGCGGCATCTCGTTCGAGCTTGTCGGCGCCGGCAACGACTATGTCGGCAAGGGCCTGTCGGGCGGCCGCATCGTCATTCGGCCGCCGGAAGAGGCCAAGATCGTCGCGGCTGAATCCATCATCGTCGGCAACACGGTGCTCTATGGCGCAACCGAGGGCGAAGCCTATTTCGCCGGCGTCGCCGGCGAGCGTTTCGCCGTGCGCAATTCGGGCGTCGCCGCCGTCGTCGAAGGCGTCGGCGATCATGGCTGCGAGTACATGACTGGCGGCATCGTCGTCGTCATCGGCAAGACCGGCCGCAACTTCGCCGCCGGCATGTCTGGCGGCGTCGCCTACGTGCTCGACGAGGCGGGCGATTTCGCCGAGCGCTGCAACATGGCGATGGTCGAGCTGGAGCCGGTTCCGGAAGAAGACGATCTGATGGAAAGGCTGCTGCACCATGGCGGCGACCTCGACCACAAGGGCCGCGTCGACGTCTCCGGCGACATGACCAGCCATGACGAGGAGCGGCTCTACCAGCTGATCTCGAACCATGTGCACTACACCGGGTCGGTACGTGGTCGCGAGATTCTCGACGACTGGGCGACGTTCCGGCCGAAGTTCCGCAAGATCATGCCGGTCGAATACCGCCGCGCCCTGATCGAGATGGAACGCATGCGCATGGGCGTTGCGGCGGAATAGGCTTTGCAATGGCCGGGGAGCCCAGGCTTCCCGGCCCATCTTCATCGACAGTTTGACCTCCGGCGCAAGGTTGCCATGGCTGCCTCAAGGGGTTAACGGGTGCGGCGAAAACCGCACCATCTGGACAGCAGGAACTGGACTATGGGCAAGGTAACAGGCTTTCTCGAAATCGACCGGCAGGTGCACAAGTACCAGCCGGCCTCCGACCGCATCCGGCATTTCCGCGAGTTCACGCTGCCGATGTCTGACAAGGAGGTCGAGAAACAGGCCGCGCGCTGCATGGATTGCGGCATTCCGTTCTGCCACGGGCCGACCGGCTGCCCGATCCACAACCAGATTCCAGACTGGAACGACCTCGTCTACAATGGCGACTGGGACAACGCGATCCGCAACCTGCATTCGACCAACAATTTCCCGGAGTTCACCGGCCGCATCTGCCCGGCGCCCTGCGAGGAAGCCTGCACGCTGAACCTCGAGGACATTCCCGTCGCCATCAAGACGGTCGAGCAGGCGATCGCCGACAAGGCCTATGAAACCGGCCATATCAGGCCCTATCCGCCGGAGAAGAAGACCGGCAAGCGGGTCGCCGTCATCGGCTCCGGCCCGGCCGGCATGGCGGCTGCCCAGCAGCTTGGCCGCGCCGGTCACGACGTCCATGTCTACG
>NZ_RZPL01000356.1:0-5622 GCF_004022805.1 Mesorhizobium sp. M7A.F.Ca.CA.002.04.1.1
TCCGTCCGCTGCGCGGACCACTCCTCACCCCCCCTCAAGGGGGAGATCAGCAGCTTCAGCGGATCAGAACTTGTAGCTGAGCCCGACCCGGATATCCTGTGTCTGGAGGTCGACATGGGTTTCCGTGGGCAGGCCGGCGGCCACCGAGAGGTCCTGGCTGCCGAAGTCCGAGTAGCGATACTCAGCTCGAGCGATCCACCTGTCGGTGAAGGCGTGCTCGATGCCGGCGCCAACCGTCCAGCCGACATGGCTGTCGCTGTGGAGCGTTACTTCGGCGGCAGGGCCACCGGCGCTGACCGCAATAAGCTCATACTTGGCCGCAGCGACGCCTGCAGTGATGTAGGGCAAGGTCCGATCGAAAGCATAGCCGGCCCGCAGCCGCGCCGACCCGGACCATTTGAGTTCGCTCTTGAGCAACGTGGTGACGCCGCCGCCGCCGGCGTCGAGGGCCGTCAGCCCATCTATGTTGCCATACGCAATGTCGGCCTCGGCGCCGATCACGAAGCTGTTCTCCATCTGGTAATTCGCGCCGATATGGACGCCGCCGATAAATCCGTTCGGATCGACGCCAACGTTGAGATCGGTGGCCCCGCCCAGTCCGCCGCCGGCGATGAACAGATTGGATTTTCCGGCCGCGTAGCCGATGTCGACGCCGGCATAGAGTCCGGACCAGTCGTAGCCGGATGCAACAGGCGAAACCTCATTGATATCAGCCGCACACGCCACACCGAGCGGCGCGAGAATGAAGGCCGTTGCGAGAAGAAGAATTTTCATTGTTGTCTGCCGCCCCATGTTGCTTCCCCGCCGCACAAATGAGCTGCGGAGATCCAGCTGTTGTCGAGAAATCCGGTGTTGCATTGTCCGCCGGCCGCGTCTTGGGCTGGGCCGCACCCGAATTGTCGGGGAAAGCACCACGGCGCTTTCCCGGTCGGTGTGGCTTTTCAGCCTCAGTCGATCGGCGCGCCGTGCATTCGGTGGCTGTCGGAAACTATCTGGCGCTGCCCGGCGTCGAGCCGAAGCGGCGGCGGAAGCAGCGGTTGAAATAGGACACGTCGGAAAAACCGCTGAGCAGCGCGATCTCGCTGATCCGCATGCGGTCGTTGCGCCTGTCGGACAGCATCCGATGCGCCCTCTGCAAGCGCAGTTCGAGAATGCGCTCGGCAAAGCTCACCCCGGTTTCCTGCAGCAGGTCATGGACATAGCGGACCGAGAGCCGCAATTGCCCGGCAACGCCCTGCGCCGAAATGGCGGGATCGGCGAAATTGTCCCGCATCTTCTGCAGTATGGCCTGCAGCCTTGCCGCGCGCAGACCGCGCAGGCCCGCCAGTTCGGCCGCTTCGCCCTTGGCGCCGGTCGCCAGGCCGATCAGGTCGACGATGGTTTCGGTGGCGTGGCCGATGAGGTCGGGCGAGACCAGGGCCGGGCCTGCTTCCAGGAAGCTGCAATAGCGCTTGAGCATGCCGAGCGCCTCATTGTCGGCGCCGACGGTCAACGCCAGCCGATCCTCTATATGAGCGAAGGCATTTTCCAGCACGGCACGGGGAAGCACCACATTGGCCCAGACATTGCTGTCGCCGCCGGTCATCTGCAACGCTTCCGAAGCCGAGACCAGGGCGGCCTCGCCTTTGCCGACGTGATAATCGCGGCCAATCTGCGTGCCGCTGAGCACCGTATCGCCATTGTTGACCAGCAGCAGATAGCCGTCGCGACCGTCGGCGGCGATATTGCCCGCCTTGCGGCTGGCATGACGTATCGTCCCGGCCATCTGTCCAAGCACCAGCGACCCGACAGCGGTGGCTTCGATCGCGGCTTCGAACGACAGTCTTTCCGAAATCGTGTATTCGACCGACCATATCTCGGCGACATGGACGTCCTGCCAGAGCGCGAAGCGTGCGCGATGATCCAGATGCGGCGGCAGATCCGCCGATGAGAAGACGTTCTTTTGCAAGGGACGACCGGCCTTTTCTACAATCGCGTCTTCACTTCGACACGCACCGTATTGGACCAGATCACGGTCTGTCCAGAGCCGGAAATACTTGTGCGCCAGGCGACAATTTCAGTGCCGTCCTGAACAAGGATTGGCCTGATTTCGCGGATCTGGCTGGCTGAATTTCGGATTACTCGAAAATACCCAGTGCCGACGAATCGTTCCCCTACTCCGGCGATGGAACCGGCGGCCGTGATGTCAGCGCCGTGCCGAAGGCGGCGACAACAACGGCAGCGATCCCGGCCAGTTGCGTCGCGGTCAGGCTTTCATGCAGGAACAGGAAGCCGGCCAGTGCACCAAGCCCAGGCTCCAGGCAGGTCAGCGTGCCGTAGATGCGCGCCGGCATGCGGGTCAGCGCCACCATCTCCAGGAAGAACGGCAATGCGCTGGAAAACAGGCCGACGAGCAGCGCGCTGACCAGGATCGACGGGGCCAGCAGCGCGGATCCCGCCTGGGCGACACCGAAGGGCAGCACCAGCACGGCGGCGATGGCCATGCCGTAGGCGGTGGTGCGGGTGCCAAGCTCCGCGCCGGCCTTCTGGGCCAGCACGATGTAGAGCGCCCAGAAGCCGCCGGCCGCCAGCGCCAGCATCACCCCGATCGGATCAAGCGGCGCGAGGGAACGAACGAAGGGCGACAACAGCAGGATGCCGGCCACCGCCAGCGCGATCCAGGCAAAGTCGCTGGCGCGCCGCGAAGTCAAGGTCGCCACCAGAAGCGGGCCGGTAAACTCCAGCGCCACCGCGATGCCGAGCGGAATCCTGGCCAGCGCTGCGTAGAACAGGAGGTTGAGGGCGGCGAGCGTCACTCCATAAGCGACCAGCCACGGCATGGTGGCACGCGAGGGCCGCATCTGCCAGGGCCGCAGCACCGCGATCAGCATCAGCGCACCGATGACCAGCCTGAGCGTCGTCGTCCCTTGCGCGCCGATCTGCGGGAACAGGCCTTTGGCGAAGGTGGCGCCGATCTGGATCGACACCATGGCGCCCATCAGTGCTGCGACAGGCAAGGGCGCCGCTTCGCGACGGGCAATCGGCGTCGGTGTCACGTGATCCCATCCTCCATATCGCCGGGTCCAAACCCGACCGGCGGCATGGAGATAGGGCGAACCGGCCGGCCTGTCGTGAGGCAGCGGCAACTGGCTGCTAGGGCACGGCCAAGTGCCGCCGGCCGGTCAGTTCAGGGATTTGCGCCGTGGCGGCGGTGCCGGGTGGCGCTGCTCGAGGGCCGCTGCCGCATCGGTGCGGCCGGTCCGGCGCAGTCTTTCGAGATAGGCCGGCAACTCGCCAAGGCAATGGAACGGCCCGCCTTCCCGGATCACCGTCACCAGCGGGTCGACATCGCTGTCGCTGCGGATGGCCATGGCGCTGCGCCAGTCCTCGAGCAGCCGGCTGGCATGATCGACCACATCGCTTCGGGAGCCTGAGAGATCATGCTGCTCATGCGGATCCTCACTCAGATTGAACAGGCTGACCGGGCCGAAATCCTTGTAGCCGTCATGATAGGTGCGCAGCATCAGCCAGTCGGCCCCGCCGAGCCGGAACCGCACGCCGCGCTGTACCGCCCACGCACCCTGGCTCAGCACCAGGAAATCGCGGCCACCTTCCTCCTTCGCGGCAAGCGCCGGTGCAAAGGAGCGCCCGTCCCAAAGCGCCGGAACGTTGCCGCCGAGCCGGTCGATCAGCGTGGCGGCCCAGTCGAAATGATAGTGAAGGCCGCCATTGACGCCGCGCATGTCCTCGGCGCCGGGCCAGCGGATGACCAGCGGCACGTTGCAGGTGAATTCGTCGGCCGTCTGATGATCACCCCAGACGTTGAGCTCGCCGAGGTTTTCGCCATGATCGGCGCCGATGACGATGATCGTGTCGTCGAACAGGCCTTGCCGCTTCAACTCCTCGACGATGAGACCGACATGATAATCGGCATAGAGCACGCCGGTGTCGTAGCCGTCGAACCAGGCCTTGACGGTGTCCATGCCGCTGATCGGCGACGGCATGCGCCGGTATTTCGATCCGCCCGGCTCGACGTCGAAGCCCGAGGGTTCCTGCGGGCTGTGCGGGCCGTAGCCAGCATGGCTCTTCTCGAATACCGCCCTGGTCATCCAGTCGGGAAGCGGCTGGTCGGCGAAGGGGTCGCCGAAAGCGTCCGGCGCGCGATAGGGCGTGTGCGGGTCCCAGACATTGACATGCAGGAACCACTTTTTTGCCGAGCCATTGCGCTTCAGCCAGTCGATCGCCAGGCCCGAAACCTCGTCGGCGTTCTCCATGCCGGCCTTGCCGGGATTGATGATCTCGTTGAAGCCGGCATACCAATGCCAGCAGCCATGCCGTTCGCCAAAACTGCTGATGGTCGTGGTGTGGTAGCCGAGATCGCGCAGCGCCCGCATCCAGCCTTCCTCGTAGAAGGTGCCGGCCCAGGCTCGCTCGGCGCCTTCGCGGAACGGCTCGCAGGCGGTGCCGCCATGGCCGACCACGCCGGTCCGCATTCCGTGGCGGCCGCTCCACAGCGCCGTGCGCGACGGATGGCAAGGCACATCGGACACATAGACGTTCTCGAAGCGGATGCCCTCGCCGGCAAGGCTGTCGATGACGGGAGAGGTGTTGCGATGATAGCCGTAGCAGCCGAGGTGGTCGCGCCTGAGGCTGTCGATGTCGATATAGAGAACGTTCATGGATGGCTCGTCGCTGCTGTGATTGTCAGGAAACAGGCCCCGGTTCGCTGCCGGGGCTTGCGGTTTGCAAGGGGCGATTTCAAGAAGGCCGTCAGGCCGAAATGTATTGATCGCCCAGATAATAGTCCTTGGGATCGAGCGAGGTCTCGAGCTTGCCAAAGGTCTTGAACAGGTCGTTCATCGTCGAGAACCAGCCGTTCACGGTGCCGTCCTTGGTTAGCTTGATCAGTTCGGCCGAGGTCATGAAACGGCCATAACCGGCTTCCGTCTTCAGCTGGTCGGCAGGAATGCCGAGCAGCTTGGAGGTGATCTCGATCGCCTTGTCCTGGTTGGCGGCACGAAAATCCTGCGCGTCCTTGATGGCGCGCACCACGTTGCGGACGAGATCGGGATTGCCCTCGACCAAATCGTTGCGGGCAATGAAGACGCTCGGAAATGTGGTCTGCGGATAGAAGTCGTCGTTCTTGGCCAGCTCCACCAGATCGGGAACGCTCTTCTGGATGATGCCGACGAACGGATACCAGATGCCGGCCGCGTCGACCTGCTTGGAGGCGAAGGCCGCCACGATGGTGCTCGGGTCCATCTGCACGATGTCGAGGTCGGTCATCGCCATACCGGCCTTGCGCAGCGCCAGCCGCAACAGCATGTCGCCCGAGGTGCCGGCCGCGATCGCGACCTTCTTGCCCTTGAGGCCGGCGATGGACGTGATGCCGGCTTGGGCGATCACCCGGTCCGAGAAGCCGACATCGTTGACGGCGATGATCTTGGCCTTGCCGCTCGCCGGCAGCCACAGCGCGCCCGGTCCGAGATAGCCGAATTCCAGGCTGTTGGCGCCAAGCGCCTGGACCTGGATGGGGCCGTTGGTGAAGACCTTGATATTGGCATCGACGCCGTGCTTGGCATAGAAGCCCTGGTCGGCCGCGACGCCGGCCACGCTGGCGCCCCAGAAATCGCCGTTGTAGCC
>NZ_RZPL01000357.1:0-5618 GCF_004022805.1 Mesorhizobium sp. M7A.F.Ca.CA.002.04.1.1
GCCTGAAAACCACCGGCGTGGTGCGCTATAATTTCGGTGCGGCTGCTCTTTATGAGGACTCGATCCGGCGCGGCGAGGCCCGCTTGACCGCACATGGCGCGTTGGTCGCCGAGACAGGCCAGCATACCGGCCGCTCGCCCAAGGACAAGTTTGTCGTCCGCAACAGTGACACCGAACCGCATGTCTGGTGGGACAACAACAAGGCAATTTCACAAGCCCAGTTCGACACGCTGCTCGCCGATTTCCAGACGCATGCCTGGGACAAGGATCTATACGTCCAGGACCTGATCGGCGGCGCCGATGCGGAGCTGAAGCTGCCGACCAGGGTGATCACCGAATTTGCCTGGCACTCGCTGTTCATCCGCAATCTGCTCATTCGTCCCGATGCCGCCGAGCTCGAGCATTTCGTGCCTGCCATGACGATCATCGACCTGCCGTCCTTCCGCGCCGATCCCGCCCGCCACGGCAGCCGCACCGAAACGGTGATCGCCGTGGATCTCACGCGCAAGGTCGTGCTGATCGGCGGCACCTCCTATGCCGGCGAGATGAAGAAGTCGGTGTTCACCATGCTCAACTATCTGCTGCCGGCGAAAGGCGTGATGCCGATGCATTGCTCGGCCAACGAGGGTATGGCCGGCGACGCCGCCATCTTCTTCGGCCTGTCGGGCACCGGCAAGACGACACTCTCGGCCGATCCCTCGCGCACGCTGATCGGCGACGACGAGCATGGCTGGGGACCCCACGGCATCTTCAATTTCGAAGGCGGCTGCTACGCCAAGACGATCAAGCTGTCGGCGGAAGCCGAGCCGGAAATCTTCGCCACCACGCAGCGCTTCGGCACGGTGCTGGAAAATGTCGTGCTCGACGCTGATGGCGTGCCGGATTTCAACGACGGAAGGCTGACCGAAAACACACGCTGCGCCTACCCGCTGGATTTCATCCCCAACGCCAGCAAGACCGGCCGCGCCAACCATCCGAAGAACATCATCATGCTGACCGCCGATGCGTTCGGCGTGATGCCGCCGATCGCGCGGCTGACCCCGGCGCAGGCGATGTATCATTTCCTCTCCGGCTACACCGCCAAGGTGGCCGGAACCGAAAAGGGCGTGACCGAGCCCGAAGCGACGTTTTCGACCTGTTTCGGCGCCCCGTTCATGCCGCGCCATCCATCGGAATACGGCAATCTGCTGCGCGAGCTGATTGCCCGCCACGGCGCCGATTGCTGGCTGGTCAACACCGGCTGGACCGGCGGCGCCTACGGCACCGGCAAGCGCATGCCGATCAAGGCGACGCGGGCCTTGCTTGCCGCCGCACTCGACGGCTCGCTCAAGACGGCCGAGTTCCGCACCGACCCTCATTTCGGTTTCGAGGTGCCGGTGGCGGTTCGAGGCGTCGACAGCGCCATTCTCGACCCGCGCTCCACCTGGGCCGACAAGGCCGGCTATGACCGGCAGGCGGCAAGGCTGGTCGGCATGTTCGCCGTCAATTTCGAGAAATTCGAAAGCCATGTCGATGCCGTGGTGCTGGGTGCGGCGCCGCGCATGCAGGAAGCGGCGGAGTAATCGCGCTACGGGGTTCAGCTTCGTTGAAAGGCCCGGTTCGATCGGGCCTTTTCTTTTTCGATCCGCCGCGCCATGACTGCGGCATGGCGAGCGACGACAACATCATCATATCAGGCGATGCGGTGATCCATCCGGGCGACCTGCACGAGGATTTCATCCGCTCGTCCGGTCCCGGCGGCCAGAACGTCAACAAGGTGGCGACGGCGGTGCAACTGCGCTTCGACGCCGCCAACGCAGCGGGTCTGTCGGAGCGCGTGCGCGAGCGGACGATCAAGCTTGCCGGCCAGCGTGTCACCAAGGACGGCGTCGTTGTCATCGAAGCGGGCCGCTTCCGCACCCAGGAACAGAACCGGGCGGATGCGCGGGCACGGCTGACGGCACTGGTCGCCAAGGCCGCCGAACCGCCGCCGCCACCGCGCAAGAAGACGCGGCCGTCAAAGGGTGCCGTGGAACGGCGGCTGAAGAGCAAGGCCGGGCGAGGCACGATCAAGAAGCTGCGCGGCCGGGTGGAGAACGATTAAGCACCGCGAAGCTGCAACGCGCGGGTGGCTTCCAATTCTGGGTTGCAGATGGCAAGCTGCGATCACCCACCACAGCAATGGAGACCAACGATGGGCATGTTCGATTTCGTCAAGAGTGTCGGCAAGAAACTGGGCATCGGCGGTGACGACGAAGCCGCACCCACGGCCGACACACTCAAGAAGGAGCTCGATTCGCACAAGCTCGGCACCGATGGCGTCGAGGTCGTCGTCAACGGCGATACGGCGGTGCTGAAGGGTGTGGTCAAGGACCAGTCGATCTTCGAGAAGGCGGTCATCGCCGTCGGCAACACGCTCGGCGTCTCCAAGGTGCAGGCGGACGAATTACAGGTCGCGCCAGCACCTGGCACGGCCGCCGCCCCGGCCAAGGAGCCCACCTTTTACACCGTGAAGAAGGGCGACAATCTCTGGAAGATCGCCGAGAAAAGCTACGGCAAGGGCCAAGGCGTCAAGAACACGGTCATATTCGAGGCCAACAAGCCGATGCTGACCCATCCCGACAAGATCTATCCGGGCCAGGTGCTGCGCATCCCCGACCTCGCCTGATCGGCGACTGCCAATTCGACAAGAGCGGCGGCTTTCGGGTCGCCGTTTTCATTTGATCGTGACATTTTACGGTTCCGAACCATCCAAGAGGCGATCGAATCCGTGCTCGTTCTGCCCAAAGGCGTCCGCCACATGCCGGCCTACCTGTCACGCACCGTGCAGGAAGAACTGGTCGACGAGGTGAGACGGATCGTGCAGCAGGCGCCGCTGTTCGTGCCGGCCATGCCGCGCACCGGCAAGGAGATGAGCGTGCGCATGACCAATTGCGGGCCGCTGGGCTGGGTCACCGACAAGGAGCACGGCTATCGTTACCAGCCGGCGCATCCGCTAACCGGGGCGCCTTGGCCGCCAATTCCGGATGCGCTGCTCGACCTGTGGCGCGAGGTCTCGGGCTATCCGCATCCGCCGGAAGCGTGCCTGATCAATTTCTACACGGCGGATGCGAAGATGGGCCTGCATCAGGACCGCGACGAGGCCGACTTTTCGGCGCCGGTCGTCTCCGTCTCGCTCGGCGACGACTGCCTGTTCCGGGTTGGCCAGACCACGCGTGATGGCGCCACCAAGTCGTTCAGGCTGCAAAGCGGTGATGTCGTGGTGCTCGGCGGCGAGGGGCGGCTGTGCTTTCACGGCGTCGATCGGATCTATCCCTCGACCTCGGCGCTGCTGAAAAACGGTGGGCGGATCAATCTGACATTGCGACGGGTGACGAAGCCGGCCGTCACAGCTTCCTGAGCGCCACTTCCTCGATCAGGTGGTCGGCGCCCTTGCGCAGGATCAAGTCGGCGCGGGCCCGCGTCGGCAGGATGTTCTCGCGCAGATTCTTCAAATTGATGTTGGTCCACAGGCCTTCGGCGATGGCGCGCGCCGAACCCTCCGACAGCTGCGAGTAGCGGTGAAAGAAGGAGTCCGGATTGCGGAAGGCGGTCTCACGCAGCCGCATGAAGCGGGAAATGTACCAGTTGTGGATCAGCTTCTCGTCGGCATCGATGTAGATGGCGAAATCGAAGAAGTCCGACAGGAAAGGCACGATCTTGCCGTCCTGCGGCAGCTTGCCGGGCTGCAGGACATTGATGCCTTCGAAGATCAATATGTCGGGCCGGTCGATGGTGACGAACTCGCCGGGAATGACGTCATAGGTGAGGTGCGAATAGACCGGCGCGCGGACATCGGGCAGCGCCGACTTGATGCCCGACAGGAAGCGCAGCAGCGCGCCGACATCGTAACTGTCTGGAAAACCCTTGCGCTCCATCAGGTTCTCGCGGCGCAGGACCTCGTTGGGCAGCAGGAAGCCGTCGGTGGTGATGAGATCGACCTTGGGGCTCGACGGCCAGCGCGCCAAAAGCTCCTTCAGCACGCGTGCGGTGGTCGATTTGCCGACCGCGACGGAACCGGCGATGCCGATGATGAAGGGCGTCTTGACCACGTCGACCGCGTTGAAGAAGGCCTGGCGTTGCCGAAACAGCAGCTGGCTCGCTTCGACATGAGCCGACAACAGCCGCGACAGCGACAGATAGATGCGCGTGACCTCTTCGAGATCGACCGGATCGTTGAGCGACCGCAGGCGGCGGAATTCGTCCGCACTCAGCGTCAGCGGCGTGTCGGCGCGGAATTGCGACCATTGCTCGGCGGAGAAGAAGCGAAACGGGGAATACTTCTCGGTCGGCGCGAGCTGATCCATCGAGATACCTGCCCTTCCTCGCGGTCAGCCCTTGGGCCGTGACGCCTTCTCGGCGATGCCCGAACGCCGGGTGCGGCCTTCGAGCTCCTTGAGCACGTCGCTCAGCAAAACCCCCGAGAGGCCGAGAACGACGAGCCAATGATATATAAGATCGGCACTTTCCGAAACGAGGGCCTGTTTGTCGCCCTTGACGGCGGCAATCACCGTCTCGACTGCTTCCTCGCCGAGTTTCTGCGCCGCCTTGTCGATGCCGCGCGCGAACAGTTTTGCCGTCCACGAGTCCGGGTCGCCGGAATGGGCGCGTTCCCTGATGGTTTCTTCAAGACCTGACAGCGAAAACTCAGCCATGGCGCCATCTATCTGCTTGTTTAGGCATGATCTTTTCCGAAAACCGGTTCCCACTTTTCGGGATCATGCTTTAGGGCCGATTATTCACAGAGTCCAGCCGCATCGGCAGCCCTGCGGCGGCCATATGCGCCTTGGCCTGCGCTATCGTGTAGGTACCGAAATGGAAGATGGACGCGGCCAGCACCGCACCGGCATGGCCGTCGCGAATGCCTTCGACCATGTGGTCGAGCGTGCCGACGCCGCCGGAAGCGATGACCGGCGCGCGCACGGCGTCTGATATCGCGCGGGTCAGCGCGATGTCGTAGCCGGCCTTGGTGCCGTCGCGATCCATCGAGGTCAGCAGGATCTCGCCGGCGCCGCGATCGACCATTTTCCGCGCGAACTCGACCGCGTCGATGCCGGTCTTTTCGCGCCCACCATGGGTGAAGATCTCCCAGCGGTCGGCCTCACCGGTGGCGGACACTTTCTTGGCGTCGATGGCGACGACAATGCACTGGTTGCCGAACTTGTCGGCAGCCTCGGCAACGAAGTCCGGGTTCTTCACCGCCGCCGTGTTGATCGACACCTTGTCCGCGCCGGCCAAGAGCAGCTTCCTGATGTCGGCGACCTGGCGCACGCCGCCGCCGACGGTCAGCGGCATGAAACATTGTTCGGCGGTGCGTGCGATGACGTCGAAGATGGTCTCGCGATTGTCCGACGAAGCAGTGATGTCGAGGAAGCAAAGCTCGTCGGCGCCGGCCGCGTCATAGGCCTTGGCCGCCTCGACCGGATCGCCGGCGTCGACGAGATCGACGAAGTTGACGCCCTTGACGACACGGCCGTTCTTGACGTCGAGACAGGGGATGACACGGGCTTTCAGCATCAGCGGCCCTCTATCGTGGCGATGAGATCGTTCAGCAACTGGCCGACCAGCGGCGGAACATCGGCCTGCGCGTCGAAAGCCGG
>NZ_RZPL01000358.1:0-5614 GCF_004022805.1 Mesorhizobium sp. M7A.F.Ca.CA.002.04.1.1
GCTCCAACGCGGGTGACGCGCGGGTCGTTCTTCAGCTTGCGGGTCGCGATCCATTCCGCGTTGGCGTCCGGGTTGGTGGCGAGATAGGCTGCCAGCACCTTGACGCCGTCCGGAACCATGGTGCGGAACTTCAGGCACGGAAAAATCCGTCCGCCCCGCCCGATTCGCCTGTGGCCGTAGAAAATCGAGCCACCGTCGGAAAACTTGACGAGCAGCGCTATCATGACAAATAGCGGGCTGAGGGCGATCAAGCCAATCAGTGAACCGGTGATATCGAAGCTGCGTTTGAGCAGGCCGCCGATCGGCGGCGGAAAATCGATGTCAGCCTGCGAAAAGCTCGCGGTGGCTGACTTGGCAACGTCCCTCATGCCGTAAACTCCATGCGTTGAACGAATGGTTCACCACACGATACCAAAAAAATGTTGCAGCGCAACACACAATTTACCACCCCGTTGAAATAGTCACGTCATGAAATGACTAAATAATAAGCTTGCCATGCACAAATTTCGGCATATTTAGCACATTTGTGACAATAAATGGGCACAGCCGAAAAAATAGAGGCCTTTGTGGGGCGGTTTTTAGGCGGACCTACCTATTTGCCAAGGCGAGGTACAAACTAGTGCTTCATCATGCCGTGATGCTTGGTCAAAACCATATAAAATACTACTTAATATTGGCCATTTTACTGAAAAATATCGACGAGAGGATATCGGCCTAGCTCCCGTTGCGTGCATTGCAACATGGCAGAGTCGATCGCAAAAGCTCGATCAAAAATAACCGAAGTTGCCCTTGCCGCCTATTGCTCGCCTTAATAGAATTGCAAATTATACCTGTCACGGTGACGACAGGTGGAAAAGGCCGGAAGCAACCGGTCGAGAGTGGGCGACCTTAACAAGCCCACATGACAAGGGACGGCGCTCGGGTGGGGCAATCGCGATAATACCCGAGCCGGTTTATGGGCTGTTGGGTATGGCACTTCCAAAATTCATCCTCGGGATGATTTTCGCTCTGGCGATCGTCGTCGGCTGGTCCTGGCTGGGCGGTGCGTCGATAGGCACGATATTGGTGCGTGTCATCATCTGCGCCGTGACCATTCAGGCTGGCTATTTCGTGCTCATCTACACCATGATCGCCAGGAGCGCGCCGACGCCTGCCGACATAGCTCGTGACGCCGAGCGCAAACTGAACGCACCCGAGGTCGCCGAAAGCGAGAAGCTGGGCGGTGCCAGGCGCGGCCTGCATTGATGCAGACTGCTCAAACGTGGCCGGTTTGGCGGCAACGACATCCTTCGAGACAAAGGGACCAAAGCGCCGCGTGAATCCGTCTCGGCGCGACGCGTCTTGGTCGCCGGCTCACGCCACATCAGCGGGTTCGCTCTCCGACTGTTCCCCCAACAGCATCCTCGACAACCGGCTGCCGGTTTTTTCCTTCAGCCGCTGATATTGGCCGACCTCGACGATACGGCCGTTTTCCATCGCCACCACCCAGTCGGCGAAGGCGATCATCGACGGCCGGTGCGCGATGGTCAGGATCGTCATCGTACCGCGTAATCCATCGATCGACCTGGCGATCAGCGACTGGTTCTGCCAGTCGAGCGCGCTGGTCGCCTCGTCGAGAATGAGCAGCGACGGCTTGCGCAGCAGCGCGCGCGCGAGCGCGATGCGCTGGCGTTCGCCGCCCGAGAGCCGCACGCCGCGATCGCCGACCACCGTCTCGAGCCTGAGGTCGAGCCGTTCGACAAACTCGCCGGCGTGCGCCTGACGCAGCGCGGCCCACAGATCGCCATCGCTGGCCCGTGGCGCGGCGAGGCGCAGGTTCGCCGCGATCGTGTCGTGCAGGAGGAACACGTCCTGCGGCACATAGGCCACCTGGTCGCGCCAGCGACGGCGATTGCTGGCATCGATCTCGACGCCATCGACAAGCATCTTGCCGGTGGTGGGCTCCAGCAGGCCAAGCAGCATGTCGGCGATCGTGCTCTTGCCCGATCCGGACGGGCCGATCAGGGCGGTGACCTTGCCGGCCGGCAGGCCGAAGGTGATGCCGCTCACCACCGCCTTGTCGACAGCATCTCCGTAGGCGAAGGACACGCCGCGAATATTCAATCCCTTATTGAGGGAGAGTGTCCCGGCGTCGGCGAACTCGGTATGGCCGGGCTCGCGTTCGGCGTCGAAACGTGCCTGCAGGCTGCGCATTGCCGTAAAGGCGGGCAGGTTGATCAGCACTTGCTGGGCCTGCGTCTGCATGTCCATGAAGCGCGGCGCGATACGCATGAAGACCAGGAGCAGGACGACGATCTCGGCCAGCGACAGATTGAAGCGGACCAAAGCCACATAGATGAACAGGCTCAGGCCCACGACGCTCGCCACCTGGAATACAGCAGTGCCGATGGTGCTGTTGCGCACATAGTCGATGTTGTCGGCCTTCATCCTCTCAAGCGTCGACCGCAGCTGCGCGAAATAGCTGTCCTCGACGTTCAGGCTCTTGGCCACCTTGATGCCGCCGAGAAATTCCGAGACCGTCCGGTACTGGTCCTGGCGATTGGCGGTCAGCACACGGCCGAAGGCAGTGGCCCGTGCCCGGAAGGGCCGCAGCGCCACGAACATCAGGATGCCGACGACCACGGCAAACAGCGTCATGACCGGCGAGATAAACACGGAAACCAGGAGATAGCCGGCCAGAAGAACGGCGATTTGCACCAGCATCAGCAGTGAGAAAGCCGCGCCCTGGACGCGGTCGATGTCGCCGGTCAGGGCATGATCGAGATCGGAACTGCGCATGCGTGTAAAAACGCCCCAGCGCGCCTTGCCGATGCTTTCGAACAGGTTCATGCGAACGCGATTGATGAAATCGAACAGCAATTTGGCCATGTAGACCGACTTGAAGCGATTGAACGCCGCCTGCGCCGCAACAAGCCCGACCAGCGCGCAAAGCACGGTCGTCAGTTGCAGCGTGCCATCAGGCACCAGCCAGCGCACGAAATCATCGTTGGGCAGCCGAACAGCGAAATCCTGGTCGGCACGTCCGACCAGATGCAGCAGCGGGACGAGCAGCAGGATCGAAATGCCCTCGGTCAGGCTGCCGAGGATGAGGAAGAACAGCGCCGTCCACGTTCGCCGGCCGCCGATCCGGGCAATGGTGGCGCCGAAGGCGGCAATTTCTCGAAACAGCGACAGGCGAAGGATTGGGGGCTTCGACATGGTTGCGCTCACAACCGCCGGCTGCCAGCCGACAGATCCTTTTCGATCAGTTCCACGGCTTCGCCGATCCTGTCCAGGCCCGTCGGGACTTCCAGCCGGTACACGCCGATATGGTTGGCAATCCATGAACATTGCCGAAGATGCGCCGTCGCGAAGTCGCCGGGCAGGGCCGCGCGGCCGAAGCGCGTCACATAGGAGAATTTGATGATGGCCGGCAGGGCGGCAATGGCGGGCAAGGGCGTGATGTCAGCCCTTTCGCCGCGCTCGAGGATATAGATCCTGGTCGCCGGCACCTCGTCGCCCGAAAAGCCACCGTTCAGGCGATGCTGCATCTTGTCGATCGCCGCATGCACTTGCGGCCGCACTTCCGCTTCCCCAAGCGAGATCGCCGCCGCGGCGTCGGCCGCCAGCTTGATCTGCGGAAAGCCCGGAACGGTCATTGGCTCACTCGGATTGGCGAGGTCCAGCGCCACCACGTCATCGGTAAGCAGTCGATGCCCGGCCCGGATCATCGCACTTGCGGTCGTCGACTTGCCGGCTCCCTTGTCACCCATGAAGATGGCGCTCGTGCCGGCGGCGGCGATGGCACTGGCATGCAGGACAAGCAGGCCGCGCCGGTGCAAGAGCAGCGCCATGACCGGACCAAGCAGCGGAAACGCGAGCAGCGCGTCGTCGACGCCGGGCGCCGGTTCGATGTCGATACGGCTGGAATCGGTGATCAGGAACGCGCCCACGGCATGCCACGCCAGATATTGCCGGTCCGGCTCGAAGCGAAAGTCGGTCGCGGCTTCGGGCGAGGGCTTTGGCAGGTCGATCGCGCCGACGGCAATCACGACATCCGCCGCCCCCGGCGTCGCCGGCTGCAGTTCGGGCAACGTCACCTCCGACGCGATGGTCAGGCCGTAGGCCCGGTAGAAGCGGCGTTCTCGCTTGGCCCGGCCATGCGAAAAGGCATCATCATTGCATAGAGCGAGCGGCTCGTTGCGCGGCATCATGCGGGGCTCCCGCCATGCTTGAGCTGCCGCAGCCAGAGCGACAGCGAGGCCGAGCGCCAGACATACTGGACATCCAGGGGGGCTGCCTGATCGGGCTGGCGCAGCAGCCGCGCATAGGCAGCACTCACTTGAGGCAGATTGACGTAAGGCGCGATGCGGTTCGCATCCGAGACCAGCAGCTGTTCCAGGAGGTCGCGATGGTTGCGCAGCATGCCATTGAGGAGATTGGCAGTGAAGTCGATCTTGTCGCGCCGCCACTGCACCGCCTCCGGCAATACGCCTTGCATGGCGCGGCGCAGCACATAGCGGCCAAAACCGTGGCTCAGCTTCTCCTCGCCCGGCAGCGCCAGGCAGAACTCGACCAGCGGCTTGTCCCAGAAGGGGTAGCGCGGCTCGACCCCGAAATTGGCGGCGGCCTTGTCGAGAACCTCGAAAGCATGCGGGACATAGCCGTTCGACAGGATCCAGCGATGGCTCAAGGCATCGCTGGCCTGGACGCCGGGCGGCATGTAGCCGGCCCGGTGAAACCGGTCGACAAGCTCGGTGCGCTTGGCCAGGTCCGGATTGATCAGGTCGCGCCAGCTTCGTGCGCGCGACACTTGCGCGGGCTTGCGGATCTTGTTCAGGGCACGGTTGGCCATATGCCTCAGCCTGGCGATGCGCCAGGCCGGCCCGTAGAGGGTCAGGAACTGGAGATAAAGGCCAAGCGTGCTGTCGCCATAGGTGTTGGAGGCGCTGCGGACCTCGCGCCACAGATCCATCCATCGGCCGCCATTCGCAAGCTCGTGCAGGTGGCCGTGGCCTTGTGAAACGACCTCGTCGCCACCATGGCCGTCCAGCAGCACCTTGATGCCCTTGGCGCCGGCAGTCCGGTAGATGCCGCGGGTGAGCGTCAGGCCCGGCGCCAGGAACGTTCCTTCCTGTTCTTCCAGCACGCGCTCGAATTCGGCAAATGGGGCATAGTTGCCAACCGGGATCAGCGTCGCGTCGACCTTCTGCTGGTCGAGAACGGCATCGATGAAGGGCCGCTCGTCCATCGGCGAGCCCTTCTCGAAAATCAGCGAGAAGGTTGGCAGCCTCGGCTTGCGCGCGGCGGCATTCTGCAGGCCGGCGACACAGGCGATAGACGAGGAATCGAGGCCGCCGCTCAGCATTGCCCCGACCGCCGAGGTCCCTCGCATGCGGTTGCGCACCGATTGCGAGAACAGATGGGCGAATTCCTCCGATGCATCCGACCGCAAGGGCCGCGCCGACGGCTCGATCTGCCAGTATCGGCGCAGCATCACTTGTTGCGCGGTGACGGTTAGGCTGTGGCGGGCCGGCAGGCTGAATATATCGCTGTAGGGGGTCGACTGCGGGTCGTCGGGAAGCCCGGCCAGGAAGCCGGAGATCTGGCGCTCGCTGACACGTGCGCGGATACC
>NZ_RZPL01000359.1:0-5596 GCF_004022805.1 Mesorhizobium sp. M7A.F.Ca.CA.002.04.1.1
CGATGTCAGGGGGCGGTTCGAGGATGTCACCGGCGACATCGACATGCATGACCGACGCGTCGAGGGTCAGTGCCTTCATCACCGGTACCGCCTTCAGCTCGGACCATGTCGGCGTCTCCAGGTAGAAGGCGCGACCGCCCCAGCCGAAGACGATGTAGCGGACCTCCGGCCTGTCGGCCGGTATGCCGGCGTCGACCAGGAAGTGGAAACGCTGGCGCACGGCATCGTCGACCGGGATGGCGATATCGGTGTGGATCGGATTGTTCAGCACCAGGATGTGGCGCGTCGCGGCGGGCATGGCGGCGGCCGCCGGCCACAGCGGCCGCGGCACGAGGGTGCCCGTCGTCACGGCGAGAGCGACGACAATCAACAGAAGGCCTAGAAAACGTCCCAGTCTCTTCATGAAAAGCGGCTCTGCAAAAGCGCTCCAGCGCGACAGGAACGGTCGCCTGTTATGCCATACGCAAAAGAGCCCGGCAGTGTTTCAGCCGGGCTCCTCGCAAACATCGAAAGCCTAGTGCAGGATCTGCGACAGGAACAGCTTCGTGCGCTCATGGCGCGGGTGGTCGAAGAACTCGGCCGGCGTGTTCTGCTCGACGATCTGGCCCTGGTCCATGAAGATCACCCGGTTGGCGACCTTGCGGGCAAAACCCATCTCGTGGGTGACGCACAGCATGGTCATGCCTTCTTCGGCAAGGCCAACCATGGTCTCCAGCACTTCCTTGATCATCTCCGGATCAAGCGCCGAGGTCGGCTCGTCGAACAGCATGATGCGCGGGTTCATGCACAGCGAGCGGGCAATCGCCACACGCTGCTGCTGGCCGCCGGAAAGCTGGCCGGGATATTTGTTGGCCTGTTCCGGGATCTTGACGCGCTTGAGGAAATGCATGGCGATTTCCTCGGCCTGCTTCTTCGGCGTCTTGCGCACCCAGATCGGCGCCAGCGTGCAGTTCTCCAGGATGGTCAGATGCGGGAACAGGTTGAAGTGCTGGAACACCATGCCGACCTCGCGGCGCACCTCGTCGATCTTCTTGAGATCGTTGGTCAATTCCTTACCGTCGACGATGATCTTGCCCTTCTGGTGCTCCTCCAGGCGGTTGATGCAGCGGATCATGGTCGATTTGCCGGAGCCGGAGGGGCCGCAGATGACGATGCGCTCGCCGCGCATCACTTTCAGGTTGATGTCCTTCAGCACATGGAACTCGCCATACCATTTGTGCATGGCGATGATGTCGATGGCGACATCGGTCGTCGAAATCTGCATCTTGGCGGCGTTGACCTTGATCTCTTCGGCGCTGACGGCATTTTCGGTGGCCATGAGAGGGATCCCCTTGTTCTTTTGTTTATGTTTAGCGTTTGTGGCCGGTGTCGAGCCGGCGTTCGGTGTACATTGAATAGCGCGACATGCCGAAGCAGAACAGCCAGAAGACGAAGGCGGCGAAGATCAGGCCGGACCTCGCCGTCTGCGCGGTTGCCCAGTTTGCATCGGAAAAATTCTGTTTGACGATGCCGAGCAGGTCGAACATCGAGATGATGATGACCAGGCTGGTGTCCTTGAACATGCCGATGAAGGTGTTGACGATGCCCGGGATGACCAATTTGAGCGCCTGCGGCATGACGATGAAATACATCTTCTGCCAATAGCCGAGGCCGAGCGAATCGGCACCTTCATATTGGCCCTTGGGGATCGCCTGCAGGCCGCCGCGCACCACTTCGGCCATATAGGCGGCGGCAAACAGCGACACGCCGATCAAAGCGCGCAGGAACTTGTCGAACGAAACGCCCTCCGGCAGGAACAGCGGCAGCATGACGCTGGCGAAGAACAGCACGGTGATCAGCGGGATGCCGCGCACCGTCTCGATGAAGACGACGCACAGCGTCTTGATGATCGGCATCTTGGAACGGCGGCCGAGCGCCAGCACGATGCCGAGCGGCAGCGACACGGCAATGCCGACGAAGGACAGGCTGAGCGTTACCAAGAGCCCGCCCCAAAGCGAGGTCTCGACATGCGGCAGGCCGAACATGCCGCCGACCAGCAGGACGAAGGCGACGATCGGCAGCACGAAGAACAGCAGAACCGCATTCAGCCCTTTGCGTGGCACCTTCGGCATCAGCATCGGCACCAGCAGCGCCACGAACAGGATGGCGACCAGGATCGGCCGCCAGCGCTCCTCGATGGGATAGCGGCCGAGCATGAACTGGCCGAACTTGGCATTGACGAAAGCCCAGCAGGCGCCGGTCCAGCCATCCGGCTGGATGCCGCCTTGCGCCACCGTGGCGCATACGGTCCGGTCCGGCCCCGTCCACACGGCGTTGATGAACGCCCAATTGATGATTTGCGGCAGGATCATCGCCACCAGGGCGATGCCGACGATTGTCAAAATGGTGTCGCCGGTAGACGCGATCAGGTTCTTGCGCACCCATGCGCCGAGGCCGGTGACGCTGGCGGGCGCCGGCTGCGCCAGCACCATTTCGGTGCGCACCCAGGACATATCATGTTCTTGCATGTCCTTACCTCACCTCTCCACCAGCGCCATCTTGGCGTTGAACCAGTTCATCACAAGCGAGGTCAGAAGGCTGATGGCGAGATAGATCACCATCATGATCACCACGCCCTCGACGGCCTGGCCGGTCTGGTTCAGCACTGTCCCGGCGGTCGCCGTCAGGTCCGGATAGCCGATGGCGATGGCCAGCGACGAGTTCTTGGTCAGGTTGAGATACTGGCTGGTCAGCGGCGGAATGACGATGCGCATGGCCTGCGGCACGACGACCAGCCGCAGGATCGATCCGGAACGCAATCCCAACGCTCCGGCGGCTTCCGTCTGGCCCGCGCTGACACCCCTGATGCCGGCACGCACGATCTCGGCGATGAAGGCGGCGGTATAGCAGGACAGCGCCAGATAAAGCGACAGGAACTCCGGCCGGACCTGAAAGCCGCCGGTCAGGTTGAAAGTCGACTGCTTGGGGTAATCGAAGCTCAGGGGAAAGCCGCTCAGCGCATAGGCGAGCAGCGGCAGCCCGACGATCAGCGCCGCGGATGTCCAAAACACCGGAAATTGCTGGCCGGTCGCCATCTGCCGTTGCCGCGCCTTGCGCGCGACGAACCACGCCATGGCGATGCCGACGAGCAGGGCGACGAAAATCAGCCATGAACCGTCGCCCCATACGGCGCGTGGAAAATAGAAACCGCGCTGGTTGAGAAAGGAGCCGAACGGCAAATTGATGCTGTCGCGTGGCGCCGGCAGCACGGCCAGCACGCCGGAATACCAGAAGAAGATGACCAGCAGCGGCGGGATGTTGCGGAAGACCTCGACATAGACGGTGCAGATCTTCCTGATCAGCCAGTTCTTCGAGAGCCGGCCGATGCCGATGACGAAGCCGATGATTGTCGCGGTGATGATGCCGACGATGGCGACGATGACCGTGTTGAGGAGGCCGACCAGAATGGCGCGGCCATAGGTCGAATCCGACGAATAGGCGATCGCGCTCTCGCTGATATCGAAGCCGGCGCGGCCCTTGAGGAAGCCGAAGCCTGAAGCGATGCGCAACCGCGTCAGGTTGTCGATGACGTTGTGGGCAATCCACCAGACGCCCGCCACCAGCAGCACGACGACCAGCACCTGGAAGAATATGCCCCGGATTTTCGGATCGTTGATGAAGGAGCCGCGGCTGGGCTCCTCGCGAAGTACGTCCTGCGATGCCATTCGACCGTCCCCTGGAAAGAGAAACCGGGAGGCAGATGATCTGCCTCCCGGATCACATTTCGATCAGCGGATCGGCGGCGCGTATTGCAGGCCGCCCTTGGTCCACAGCGCGTTGATGCCGCGCGCGATCTTCAGCGGGCTGCCCGAGCCGACATTGCGCTCGAACATTTCGCCATAATTGCCGACGGCCTTGACGATGTTGACCACCCAGTCATTGGAGACGCCGAGATCGGTACCGATCTTGGTGTCGGCTTCCTGGCCGAGAACGCGCTTGATCTCGGGGCTGGCCGAGTTCTTCATCTCATCGACATTGGCCTTGGTGATGCCGAGCTCTTCAGCCTGCAGCAGCGCAAAATAGGTCCATTTGACGATGTGGTACCACTGGTCGTCGCCCTGGCGAACGGCAGGTCCGAGCGGCTCCTTGGAGATGATCTCGGGCAGCACGACATGGTCGGCCGGCGATCCCAGCGTCAGGCGTATGCCATAGAGGCCCGACTGATCGGTGGTGTAGACGTCGCAGCGGCCGGCATCATAGGCGGCGTTGACCTCTTCCAGCTTTTCGAAGACGACGGGATTGTACTCCATCTTGTTGGCCTTGAAGTAGTCGGCGAGGTTCAGCTCGGTGGTGGTGCCGCTCTGCACGCAGACGGCTGCGCCCGAGAGCTGCAATGCCGAATTGACACCCGGCAGCTTCTTGGCGTTGATCATGAAACCCTGGCCGTCATAATAGGTGACGCCGATGAAATTCAGGCCGAGTGCCGTATCGCGGTTGATGGTCCAGGTGGTGTTGCGCGACAGGATGTCGATCTCGCCCGACTGCAGCGCGGTAAACCGCTCCTTGGCGCTGAGCGGCGTGAACTTGACCCTGGAGCCGTCACCGAAGACGGCGGCCGCGACAGCGCGGCAGAAATCCGCATCGATGCCTTGCCAGTCACCCTTGTCGTCCGGCGCCGAAAAGCCGGCCAGGCCGGTGGAGACGCCGCACTGGATGAAGCCCTTCGCCTTGACGGTGTCGAGCGTGGCCGCCGACGCGGCGGACGCCATCAATCCAAGCGTGGCGGCGCCTAGAATGCCGATAGCAATGTGTTTCATGACCCACAGACCCTTTTCTCTGTTTTTCAGGAGTAAATCCTGATTTTTTTCTCCCGTGTGAACGCGGCTTCATCCCGGCCCATCCCGAAACCCCGCATCGTAACCGACGCGCCGCCTCCCATTCACAAATGTCATCGAAGGCGATAATTCCTGTGAGGTCAAGGGAAATGACCCAAACCCGAAGAGTTTGAAAACCGATTGCCGTAAATGCCTGATTTACAGACAAACACGCCCGCGAATTAGTCAGCAGGGGCCAATAAAGGCGGCAAAGCTGATGCAACGCCAACGCGGGGCCGATACCGGCCGCGGCAGCGAAATCCATCCCGGGCAAATACCTCGTGGTTGTTGACCTCCGCGTGGGGCGAACTACCATGTCCCAAGATTGTCTTCTGACGATTTACTGGCGGCTGCAGTCCAATACAGGTCGCAGACGAAGACTGTTCTCAAGAGGCTTGAAAGACGATCCAGGTCCCGATGCCAGCCATCAACGCGCCTGAAACGCGCGGAATCAGCTGCCCGGTCGGCACCGTCTTCTCCAGCAGGACGAGGATGGCGATGCCGGCGATCCACAGCACGTTCATGACGCCACCGACGAACAGCAGAGCCATCAGCGCCCAGCAGCACCCCAGACAGTAGGCGCCGTGATCGATGCCCAGCCGGAGCGCGCCGAGCGGAGCGGAGCGGAATCCGCCATGGCCGGCCAGGAACGCGATCGGGGCCTGACATTGGCGCAGGCAGACGCCCTTCATCGGCGTCCATTGATAGAGACCGGCGGCGATCAGGACGAGGCCGCCGAGGAC
>NZ_RZPL01000035.1:0-16512 GCF_004022805.1 Mesorhizobium sp. M7A.F.Ca.CA.002.04.1.1
CCTCCAGGCCGTTCGCGTCGAGTGCTTTGAGCGCCGGCTCCAGCGCATCGACCATGGTTCTATCGCCAATTCTGGCGCCGCCATAAAAGGTCATCCGTTCAAGGCCGGCAAGCAACGCTCTGGGCAGGCTCGCGCCGCCGCCCAGAGCCTGCGCCGCCGCCGTGAAGAAGATCGACAGCAGCACGCCGCTGGAGCCGCCCATCGACGCGCTCAGAATGTCGCCTATCGCGCCAAGGGTGGCTGCAGGCTCGGCAAGCGGCAGCGTGTCGAGCCGCTCGAGAACACTGCGCGCGCCGGTCGCCACCGTCGAACCGGTGTCGCCGTCGCCTGTTTTGGCGTCCAGTCCGTTCAAAGTCGCTTCGAGCGCGATCAGCCTTTCGCAGATGGTAACGAGAAGAGACCGGGTCCGCGCATCCTGGCTGGGCTTGCGTGCCACGCTTTGTCCGGCCGCTTTCGCCATCGGCACGACGGCAGGTGAAACAACCGGCTTTGCCGGTATCCAGGCATGCGGGCCGACCGGCGCCTGCAAGGCGGTTTCGCGCGCCGCATCCAGCCGGATCAGCGACAGCGAGAAGCCGTTCATGTTGAGCGCCGTCATCAGCGGGCCCGGCCCGATCGTCAGTTTGATGGTTTTGGCCAACGGCGAGGCAAGCACCGCATTGGCGATAACGGACATTTCCAGCGGCGGCACGGAGCCGAGATTGTTGATCAGCAAGGCGTAGGTGGCCTTGGGATCAAGCCGTGCCGCGAGGCGCTCCGCCATGATCGCCACCAGCCTGTCGGCGCTCTGCACCGCAATCCGCTCGACGCCCGGCTCGCCGTGAATGCCAAGGCCGAGTTCGCCATCGTTCTCGCCAAATCTGTCTTCGTGCGGCTGGCCCGGGATCGAGCAGGACGACAGCGACATGCCGAGCGAAACTATGTCCTTAGCCGCCGCCCGCGCCGCTGCCGCGATTTCAGCCAGATCGTGGCCGGCTTCCGACAGGTGGCCTGATATCTTGTGCACGAACAAGGTGCCGGCAACGCCGCGCGGCTGGGTGATGTCGGGCAAAGCGATATCGTCGGCGACAATGACCATCTCGACACGAAACCCTTCGGCGCGCGCCTTCTCTGCCGCCAGGCCGAAATTGAGACGGTCGCCGGTGTAGTTCTTGACGATCAGCAGGCAGCCGGCCGGGCCGGTGACCGCGCGAATGGCGGCCAGCACCGCTTCGACGCTTGGCGAGGCAAAGATCTCGCCCGAAACCGCCGCCGTCAGCATGCCCCTGCCGACGAAACCGGCATGTGAAGGCTCGTGCCCGGCCCCGCCGCCGGAGACGACACTGACTTTCGTCTTGTCCCAGTCGGCGCGCAGGACGACCTTGATCTCGGGATAGCCGTCGAGGCGCGCGAGATCGCCGGAGCCAATGGTTCGTAGCAGGCCGTCCAGCGCCTCGGTGACGATCGTTTCCCTGCGATTGAAAAAGTGCTTCATCGATTCGTCCCGTACTGGCAAAGTCAAAACCGGTGCTGAATCACCGAAAACCGCTCACATCAATCGCTGTCCATCGGCGCCGAAATACAGCGGCGCCCGGTAGCGGATCACCACTTTGTCGCCCTGCGCCAGATCCGTGTCGGGATCGGTCAGCGTCACCAGTTTCTTGGTGCCTACCGTCACATGCAAATGGTTCTGGTCACCGAGATGCTCGACCCAGTCGACAACGCCGTCAGCATGGCCATTCGCGGCCTTCGCGATCGTCAGATGCTCGGTGCGCGCGCCGATCGTCTTGGTGCCGGCCGGTGCGCCGCCGTCAGGCAGCAGCCCGGTCGGCAGAAGATTGATCGCCGGCTGGCCGAGCCTCGCCGCGACATGCAGGTTTGCCGGCTCTGAATAGATGGTGCGCGGCGAGCCGATCTGCACCAGCACGCCCTCGGTGAGGATGCCGATGCGGTCTGCCATCGTCATCGCCTCGATCTGGTCGTGGGTGACGTAAAGCATGGTGGCGCCGAGCTCGGTCTGGATGCGCTTCAGCTCGAGCCGCAGATCCGCCCGCAGCTTGGCGTCGAGCGATGACAGCGGCTCGTCCATCAGATAGATGGACGGTTTGTGCACCAGCGCGCGGCCGATGGCGACGCGCTGCATTTCGCCGCCCGAAAGCTTGGTCGAGCGGTTGGCGAGCTTGTGATGGATGCGCACCATCTTCGCCACCTCCTCGACCCGGCGGCGGATCTGGTCTTCCGGCATTTTCCGCGCCGGCGAGCGCAGCGGAAAGGCGAGATTGTCGAACACCGACAGATGCGGATAGAGCGAATATTGCTGGAAGACGAAGGCGGTGTCGCGCTCGGCCGGCGACAGCGTCGTGGCATTGTGTCCGCCGATCTCGATCGTGCCGCTGTCTGGCCGTTCCAACCCGGCGATGAGCCGCAGCGTCGTCGTCTTGCCGGCCCCGGTTGGCCCGAGCAGCACGACGAATTCACCATCTGCTATGTGCAGGTCGAGGCCGTCGACGGCGACATGGTCGCCGAAACTCTTGGTCACGTTCTTGATGTGCACCTCAGCCATGCTGGGCCCTCCGTTCCGAGGCGACATCGTGGATCGCGGTTCTCACCGCGCGGCCCGATCCCTTCTCGAACAGCGACAGCCGCGCGCTGCTCAGCGTCAGGCCGACATGGTCGCCGGTGGCGAGCCTGATTTCGGCCGGTACGCGTGCCTTGATGATGCCATCCGCCGTCTCCACCGCGACGATCTGCGTGGTGCCGAGATATTCGGTGCCGTAGATGGCGCCGCGCAATTTTGAGGCGTCGTCGAAGCGGATGTGTTCAGGGCGGATGCCGAGCGCCATGTCGCCAGGTGCGATGTCCTCGCGCACCTCCGGCACCGCGACCTTCGCGCCTTGCACGATGATCTCCCTGGCGCCCTTGGCGAGCCCGCCGCCAAATCCCAAAAAGTTCATCGGTGGCGAGCCGATGAAGTCGGCGACGAACATGGTCGCCGGGCGGTCATAGATTTCGCGCGGGCTTCCGAACTGCTCGATGACGCCATGGTTCATCACCGCGATCTTGTCGGCCATCGACATCGCTTCCATCTGGTCGTGCGTGACATAGACCGTCGTGGCATGGATGCGGTTGTGCAGTTCGCGCAGCTCGTGGACCATCAAATCGCGGAATTCGGTGTCAAGGGTTCCCAGCGGCTCATCCATCAGGAAGCATTTTGGCCGCCGCACGATGGCGCGGCCGAGCGCGACGCGCTGGCGGTCGCCGCCGGCAAGTCCGGAGACGGATTTGTTGAGCAGATGGTCGATGCGCAGCAGCTTCGCCGTTTCCTCGACCCGCGTGCGGATTTCGGCCGAAGGCATGCCTTGCGCCAGCAGCGGGAAGCCGATGTTCTTGCGCACATTCATGTGCGGATAGAGCGCGAACAGCTGGAAGACGAAGGCGATGTCGCGCTCGCGGGCCCGCAGCATGGTGACGTCGTCGCCGCCGAGCAGGATCTGGCCGCCGGTCGGCAGCTCAAGCCCCGCGATCATGCGCAAGGTCGTCGTCTTGCCGCAGCCGGACGGGCCGAGCATGACGAAGAACTCGCCATCCTCGACGACGAAGTTGGAATCCTGCACGGCGACGAAATCGCCGAAGGCCTTTCTCAGGTGCTGGACACGGATTTCGGCCATGATTATTCCGGGAATTTGGAGACGATGATGAACATCACGGTGCCGGCGAGCATGGTGATGAAGGAGTAGGTGTAGAGCGACAGCGCGAAGGGCTGGAACAGCATCAGGAAGCCGATGGCGATCAGCGCTGTCGCGATGTTTTCCATCAGCCCGCGCCGTGCCCAGGCCGGCCAGCGCGATTTGCGGTTCCCAGGCTTGGTCAAGCTCATTTGCGCACCGCGCCGAAGGTGATGCCGCGCAGCAATTGCTTGCGAAGCAGGATGGTGAAAACCAGGATCGGCACCAGGAAGATCGTCGTGCCGGCCGCGACCGCCGGCCAGTCCTGGCCGCCTTCGCCGATGATGGTCGGGATGAAGGGCGGCGCGGTCTGCGCCGTGCCGGAGGTCAGGAGAGCTGCGAACGCATACTCGTTCCAGGCGAAGATCAGGCAGAAGATGGCGGTCGCGGCTATGCCGGTCGTCGCCTGCGGCAGCACGGTGCGCCAGAAGGCCTGCAGCCGCGTGTAGCCGTCGATCATTGCCGCTTCTTCATATTCGCGCGGGATCTCGTCGATGAAGCCCTTCAGCAGCCAGACAGCCAGCGACACGTTGACCGCCGTATAGAGCAGGATCATGCCGAGCGCGGTGTCCGACAGGCCAAGCTCGCGGTACATCAGATAGATCGGAATGGCGACGGCGATCGGCGGCATGAAGCGCGTCGACAGGATGAAGAACAGGAGGTCGTCGGCGAGCGGCACCTTGAAGCGTGAGAAGCCGTAGGCCGACAGCGTGCCTAAGAACACGGCGCAGAAGGTCGAACCGAAGGCGATGATCAGCGAATTGACGAAGCGCGGCAGGAAGTTGGACGGACCGGCGATCACCATGTTGCGCTTGCGCGTGGTCTCGTCGCAGAAGCCCGTCGCCGGACCCAGCGAGTTGATGTATTCCGGCGTCTGCCGGGTCCGCGTCGTGAACAAATTGCAGTAGCCCTCAAGACTGGGCTGGAACAGGATCTTGGGCGGATAGGCAATCGAATCCGGCGGCGTCTTGAAGCTGGTGGCGAAGATCCACAGCAGCGGCACGATCGAGATCAGTGCGTAAAGCACGATGATCGTGCCGGCGATCCGTTTCGAGTTGCTGCTCGGTGCGACGACCGAATGGGCTGTGGTCAGGCTCATCTCTGCTTCACCTTGTTGAGCGCCTTGACGTAGATGTTGGCCAGGCCGAACACCGCCACGAAAAGGATGATGGCGAAGGCCGAGGAATAACCGGTGCGCCAGCTTTCGAAAGCCTGCCGCTTCAGCGTTATCGAGGCGACCTCGGTCGTCGAGCCCGGCCCGCCGCCGGTCAACAGATTGACCATGTCGAACATCTTGAAGTTCTCGATGCCGCGAAACAGCACCGCCAGCATGATGAAGGGCAGCGCCATCGGCAGCGTGATCGACCAGAACTGCCGCCAGTTCGAGGCGCGGTCGACCTCGGCCGCCTCGTAGATGTATTCGGGGATGGAGCGTAGGCCCGCGAGGCAGATCAGCATCACGTAGGGCGTCCACATCCAGGTATCGACGATGATGATCGACCAGGGCGCCAGCGACACGTTGGAGAGCATCTGAATATTGGTCGGCGGGATCCTCGTGACGAAGGAGATCGCATAGGCGAACAGGCCGATCTGCGGCTCATAGAGGAAGCGCCAGAAATTGCCGACTACCGCCGGCGACAGCATCATCGGCACCAGGATCAGCGTCGTCCAGAAGGCGTGGCCTCGGAACTTCCTGTCGATCAGCCAGGCCAGCGTGAAGCCGATCAGCGTCTGCAAAAGGATCGTCCAGAACACGAAATGCGCGGTCGTCTGCATGGCGATCCAGATGTCCTTGTCGCCGAGGATGCGCTGGTAGTTGGCAAGGCCGAGATTTTTCACCACCTCGTTCGGGCGGTTGGCCCGGTAGTTGGTGAACGACAGATAGATCGCCCAGAACAGCGGGAAGATGTTGATGGCCAGCAGCAACAGGATCGTCGGCGAGATGAACAGCCAGGCGAGGCCCTTGTCGCTGATGCCCCGGACCTTGCGGGCCAACGGTTCCGGGGTCGCCCGGGCAACGTTCTCCGCGGTCCGATTGAGCATGGTGAGTCCTGCTTCGGTCACTTGGTCGTCTCTGTCATGGAATTTATCTGAACTGCATCCCGTGCCAAGGGGCGGCACGGGATGCTTGGCTTAGCTCGGGAGGAGCTGGTTACATCTTGCCATCGTCCTGGAAGACCTGGGTCCAGTCCTTGACCAGGCCGTCGAGCGCATCCTTGGCCGAACCCTGGCCGGCGACGACATAGTCGTGGAAGCGTTTCTGCGAAGCCTGCAGCAGCGGGGCGTAGCTCGGCTCGGCCCAGAAGTCCTTCACGATGGCCATCGAGTCGAGGAAGGTCTGCGCATAGGGCTGGCTGGCCGGGAACTTCGGATCCTTGACCACCGCGTTGAGGCACGAATAGCCGCCGAGCGACCACCATTTGGCCTGCACGTCCTTGTTGGCGAACCACTTGATGTATTTCAGCGCCGCCTCCTGCTTGTCGGAATAGGACACCACGGAGATACCCTGGCCGCCGAGCTGGGCGAACTGCTCGCCGTCGGGACCCTTCGGGTTGACGAAGTAACCGATCTTGTCGCCGCCGACATTCTCGTCCTTCTGCAGGCCCGGCCATGTGAAGGCGAAGTTCATGTGCATCGCCACCTGGCCGGATTTGAAGGCATCGACGCCTTCGCCCATGTAGCTGTTCGAGGCACCGGGCGGCGTGCAGCAATCATAGAGCGCCTTGTAGAACTCCAGCCCCTTGACCGACTTGTCGGAGTTGACGAAGCCTTCCATTTCATAGGGCTTCTTGGGGTTTTCGTATTGGAAGCCATAGCTGTAGAGCACGTCCATGGCGCCCATGGTGATGCCTTCGGAGCCGCGCTCGGTGTAGATCGAGGCGCCATAGACGGTCTTGCCGTCGATCTCGCGCTTCTGGAAGAACTCGGCGACCTGCTTCAACTGGTCGAAAGTGGTTGGCGGGCCGAGGTCCCAACCGTACTTCTCCTTGAATTCCTTCTGCAGCTCCGGCTTGGAGAACCAGTCCTTGCGGTAGGTCCAGCCGACGACGTCGCCCATGGCCGGCAGCGCCCAGTAGTTCGGCGTGTTCTTCGGCCATTCCGAATAGCCGACGACGGTTGCCGGCACGAAATCGTCCATGCTGATCTTCTCCTTGTCGAAGAAGTCGTTCAGCTTGACGTAATGGCCGTTCTCGGCAGCGCCGCCGATCCACTGGCTGTCGCCGATGATCAGGTCGCACAATTTGCCGTGCGAGTTGAGCTCGTTGAGGAAACGGTCGGCATAGTTGGTCCACGGCACGAACTCGAATTTCATGCCGATACCGGTTTCCTTGGTAAAATCCTTGGACAGTTCGACAAGCGCGTTGGCCGGGTCCCAGGCGGCCCAGCACAGGGTCAGGTCTTCAGCGTGCGCGACGTTCGCGACGGCTGTCGACGCTGTGATTGCCGAGGTCAGTCCCAACGCCAGTTTCAAGCTCGATTTCATGACTTCCTCCCATTTGCGAAACGCGCCCGGATGACGGTTTCAAAAAGCCCTCAACCCCTCTCCTCAGGGGCCCAAACATGGCGGCGCGGTTGCGCTGCAGATGTTTAGTAATTTGTTTAGTGATGCAATTTTTACTAAACAAGGCAAGCGAATTCGTTGCTGCGCCGCAGCATGCTTATGGCGATGTCTGAAAACGTTGGGAAAAGCGCGGGTCGCTGGCTGGTTTACCGAAGCTGTTCAGGCCGATTCTGACCGGGACGTGGGGCAGCCTCGGCTTTCAATCTACCCTTCTGGTGCTCACCATCACCTTGCGGATCGCCGGCGCCGGCGGCAGCAGCGCGCGGATATCGGCGAACGGGAACGACGGTTCGGAACGGAAGGCTTCGGCCGATGAGCCTTGCGCGCCGTTGCACTGGCCGGCGCGAAAGGCGTTCTGTGTCCGCGCAATGTCGACGAAGCGGTCGGGATCCTGCGATTGATGCATGCGGATCGCCTCGGCCTTGACGTCGGCATGGGCGGAAATGTCGACATAGTGCGTCGGCGAGAAACCGGTGCCGCCCATCGTGTCGGCATGCAGCACTGGGACGGCGAAAGACGCCGCGATACGAACGCCGTCCGACAGCGCGCGATGGTCTGCATGATAATCGTTGGGCGCATGCGTGATCACCAGATCCGGGCCGATTTGACCGATCAGTGCTTTCAGAGCTCCAATCAGCGCTGCATCGGCCACCAGCTCGCCGTCCGGGAAGTCGAGGAAGCGTGGCACTGCGCCTACCAGCGCGGCCGCGGCCGTTGCTTCGTCGCGACGGACACGAGCGAGAACAGCGGGATCACTTGTGCCGCCCCTGGCACCATCGGTGGCCATGGCAAAAGTGAGTTCTGCGCCTTGCGCAGCATAGGCGGCCATCGTACCGAACATGAAGATCTCGATGTCGTCCGGATGCGCACCGAGCGCCAGGATTTTCAAACCACTCTCTCCCCGGAATTGGAACAACGTGACGAACGGAATCCTGCTCGCCCTGATCGCCTACGCAAGCTATTCGGGTAGCGATGCCGTTGTCAAAAGCCTGGGCGGTCAGCTCACGATCTTCGAGATCGGCTTTTTCATAACCTTGTTCGCGGGCTTCTTCCTGTTCTTCACGCGGCCCGCGGGCGAACGCTGGCGCGATTTCTGGCGCACCAGAAGGCCATGGGCGGTGCAGGCGCGTGCCTGGGCGGGCATCGCTTCCGGCGTGCTCAGTGTCTACGCCTTCACCACCATTCCGCTGGCCGAGTCCTATGCGTTGATATTCCTGGCGCCGCTCTGCGTCACCATTCTCTCCACGGTGATCCTCAAGGAGAAGGTCGGCCCCTGGCGCTGGCTGGCAGTGGTCGCCGGTTTCGCCGGTGTCATGCTGGTGGTGCGGCCGGGCTTTCGCGAGCTCAATCTCGGCCACCTTGCCGCCTTCGGTGTTGCCTTCCTCGCCGCCACCAGCGTCATCCTGATGCGCTCGCTGGCGCAGCAGGAAAAGCGCACCACCATGCTCGGCGTGCTGGTCGGCTACGGCCTGCTGTTCAACGGCATCGGTGCCGCCGCCACCTCGTTCACCGTTCCCGACGGCAAGCAGTTGCTGTGGTTGGCGGCGGCCGGTGCCTTCACAGCAGGTGGACAATTCCTTCAACTGCTGGCCATGAAATACGCGCCTGCCAACCGGGTCGCGCCGACGCATTATTCGCAGATCGCCTGGGCGGTGATCCTCGGCGCGTTGTTTTTCCAGGAATATCCGGACGGGCTGTCGCTGGTTGGCCTGGCGGTCGTTGGCGGCGCCGGCCTGTTGACCATGGTGCGTGAGGAAGCGCGGCTGGGGACCGTGCGCTGGAACCCGTTTTCGCGTACCCGGCTTTGAACCGACTCTGGTTGCGCCGTGGCCGTAACCGCTGATATGCGGGCGCCATGACCACAAAACCCCTGCCGGAGCTTCCTGTGTCCGTCGTGCTGCCGGCGCTGAGGGAAGCGCTTGGCGATGGCAACAGCGCCGTGCTGGTGGCGCCGCCCGGCGCTGGCAAGACCACGCTGGTGCCGCTGGCGCTGCTTGACGCGCCTTGGCTCGGCGCCGGCAAGATCATCCTGCTTGAACCGCGCCGCCTCGCCGCTCGCGCCGCCGCTCGCCGGATGGCTGAGTTGCTTGGTGAGGAACCCGGCGCCACCGTCGGCTACGCCATGCGCATGGAAAACCGCATTTCGGCAAAGACCAGGATCGTGGTCGTCACCGAAGGCGTGCTGGCGCGCATGATCCTCGACGATCCCGAACTGCCCGGTGTTTCGGCTGTCATTTTCGACGAATTCCACGAGCGTTCGCTCGACGGCGATTTCGGTCTCGCTCTGGCGCTCGACGTGCAGGGGGCGCTCAGGCCGGATCTGCGCTTGGCTGTGATGTCGGCGACGCTCGACGGCGCGCGCGTCGCCAAACTCATGTCGGGCGCGCCGGTCGTCGAAAGCGAGGGTCGCGCCTTTCCCGTCGATATCCGTTATGACGAACGGCCGGCCGGCATCGCCATCGAGGACGCGATGGCCAAGGCGATCCGCGCCGCCCTTGCCGACGAGAGCGGCAGCGTCCTTGCCTTCCTGCCCGGCCAGCGCGAGATCGAGCGCACCGCCGAACGGCTGGCCGGCAAGGTCGGCACCGATACCGACATCGTCCCGCTCTACGGCATGCTGGACGGCAAGGCGCAGGACGCGGCGATCAAGCCGCCGCCGGCGGGCCGCCGCAAGGTGGTGCTGGCCACCTCGATAGCCGAAACCTCGATCACCATCGACGGCGTGCGCGTCGTCATCGATTCCGGCCTGTCGCGGCTGCCGCGCTATGAGCCGGCCAGTGGCTTGACCCGACTGGAGACCGTGCGTGTCAGCAAGGCTTCCGCCGACCAGCGCGCCGGCCGTGCCGGGCGCACGCAGCCAGGCGTCGCCATCCGGCTGTGGCGGGCCGAGCAAACGGCTGCACTTCCCGCTTTCACGCCGCCGGAAATCCTTGAGGCCGATCTGTCCGGACTGCTGCTCGATTGTGCTGCCTTCGGCGTTGCCGATCCGTCAGCGCTTGCTTTTCTCGATCCGCCACCTGTTCCGGCCCTCAATGAGGCAAGGGGGCTACTGCGCGCGCTGGATGCCATCGACGAGACGGGGCGCCTGACGGAAGCGGGTGCAGCGATGCGCAAGCTCGCTCTGCCGGTGCGGTTGGCGCATATGGTTGCCGAGGCAGCCGGCAGCGGCCATGCCTTCGAGGCGGCAATGTTCGCCGTGCTGCTTACCGAACGCGGCCTCGGTGGCCTCGGCGCCGATCTGGAGCGGCGGCTGATGCGTTTTCGCGGGGAAAGATCTCCGCGCGCTACCGCCGCCAAGCAGCTCGCCGAAAGGCTGGCAAGGCAGGCTGGCGGAGCAAAGGGCAGCGAAGCTGCGGCGGGCGGTCCCCTGCTCGTGCACGCCTGGCCGGATCGGGTGGCGAAGGCGCGCGGCGAGCGCGGCCGTTTCGTGCTGGCCAACGGCTCCGGCGCCATGCTCGACGCCGCCGACCCGCTGGCGGGCGAGCCGTTTCTGGTCGTCGCCGACCTGCAGGGCAAGGCACAGAATGCGCGCATCACGGCGGCAGCGGCGATCGGCGAGGACGATGTCCGTGTCGCGTTGGCGGACAGGATCGAGGCGCGCCGTGAAACGAGCTTCGATCGGGACAAGCGCGCCGTGCGTGTACGTGAAACCGTGCGCCTTGGCGCCATCACGCTCGCCGAGCGCATGCTGCCGCCGCCAACGGGGGCCGACGCCGACCGCGCCGTCCTCGATGCCGTGCGCCAGCACGGGCTGTCGCTGCTGACCTGGAGCAAGGAGGCGCAAACGCTGCGCCAGCGGCTTGGCTGGCTGCATCGCGGCCTGGGCGCGCCATGGCCCGATATGGCGGATGACGCCCTCGTCGAGCGCCTCGACGACTGGCTGCTGCCTTACCTCGCCGGCGCGGCATCGTTTGCCGCCATCGATGCAGGCGTTGTCTCGGCCGGGCTGGCCAGCCTCGTGCCGCATGATCTGCAGCGCAGGATCGATACGCTGGCGCCGACCCATTTCGACGCTCCGTCCGGCAGCCATGTGCCTATCCGCTATGACGGCGAATGGCCGGTGCTGGCGATTCGCGTACAGGAGCTGTTCGGCCTCGACCGCCATCCTTCGATCGCCAATGGCACTGTGCCGCTGACGCTCGAACTCCTGTCGCCGGCGCACCGGCCGATCCAGACGACGCGCGACCTGCCCGGCTTCTGGCGCGGCTCCTGGACCGACGTGCGCGCCGACATGCGCGGCCGCTATCCCAAGCATGTCTGGCCGGAAAACCCGCTGCTCGCCGCCGCCACCGCCCGGGCCAAGCCGCGCGGGACCTAGCCTTTGGAGCTTCGCGGCTGTAATTCATGGCCATGATCAACGTTTTGCGTTCGCCCGATTTCCAGCAGAGCCAGAGACTGCGCCTCAACACGCTAATCCGGTTGCGATGGCTTGCCATTGTCGGTCAGAGCCTGGCGGTGCTCGTCGTCGCCTATGGGCTGAAGTTTCCGCTGCCGGTCAGCCTCTGCTTTGCCCTGATCGCCTGTTCGGCCTGGATGAACCTGTTTCTCGCCTTTCGCTTTCCGGCGGCACACCGGCTCACGCCGCTTGCGGCCTTCGGCATCCTCATCTTCGACAGCCTGCAGCTTGCCGGCCTGCTCTACATGACCGGCGGCCTCACCAATCCGTTCTCGCTGCTGATGACCGTGCCTGTCGTCATTTCGGCGACATCGCTGCCCCTGCGCCTGACTGCCATCCTCGGCGGGCTGGTCATGTCGGCGGCGACCTTTCTGGCCTTTGTCCATCCGCCGCTGCCCTGGCATGAGGATGCGCCGCTGGCCATGCCTTTTCTCTATGTCGCCGGCATGTGGATGGCGGTGCTGTCCTCGATCGCCTTCACCGCCATATATGCTTTTCGGGTGGCAGCCGAAGCCCGGCTTCTGGCCAATGCGCTCGCCGCAACAGAGCTGGTGCTGCAGCGCGAGCAACACCTTTCGGCGCTCGACGGGCTGGCCGCCGCGGCCGCGCACGAGCTCGGCACGCCGCTCGCCACCATCGCGCTTGTCGCCAAGGAGATGGAAAAGGCGCTCGGCAAGGATCCGAAATATGGGGAAGACGTGACGCTGTTGCGTTCGCAGAGCGAGCGTTGCCGCGAGATTCTCAAGCGGCTGACCAGCCTGTCCTCGGAGGGTGAGGCGCATCTTTCGCGGCTGCCATTGACATCGCTGGTCGAGGAGGTCACCGCGCCGCACCGGGACTTCGGCATCTCGATCAAGCTTCGGCCCGGCGAACGCATCGGCCCCGAGCCGGTCGGGCAGCGCAATCCGGGCGTCATCTACGGCCTCGGCAACCTGGTCGAGAACGCGGTCGATTTCGCCCGCAAAAGCGTCACCGTGCGCTGGAGCTGGGACGAGGCCACCGTCACCTTCTCGATCGTCGATGACGGCCCCGGTTTTCCGGCCGAGATCATCGACCGCATCGGCGAGCCCTATATGTCGACGCGCCAGGGCAATGAAACCGGCGGTGGTCTGGGCCTCGGCCTGTTCATCGCCAAGACCCTGCTCGAACGCTCTGGTGCCGTGCTCGATTTCCGCAATTCGGGTGGCCTGGGCGAGGGCGCCATGGTCCAGATATCGTGGCCGCGTGGTGTGTTCCTCAATCCGGAAATCACTTCGGCCAGCATGTTCGACACTGCCTGAGAGCCTTGAAGGACCTCTAAAAATTGGACAAGGAGGCTCAGGAACTATATTTGCGTAAAATTAAGGCAGCAGGAATTTTGAGACTATGACAGGCGACGAGAATATTGGCGCAATGGTTGAAGGCGAGGACACCTCGCTGCTTGTCGTCGATGACGACAAGCCGTTCCTCACGCGTCTGGCCCGCGCCATGGAAGCCAGGGGCTTCGTGGTCGAGACGGCCGAGAGCGTCGAGGAGGCGGTTGCCAAGGCGCGCGCCAATCCGCCCGCCTACGCCGTGGTCGACATGCGGCTCGGCGACGGCAACGGCCTCGACGTGGTCGCGGCCATCCGCGAAAAGCGCGAGGATTCCCGCACCATCATCCTGACCGGCTATGGCAACATCGCCACCGCGGTGACCGCGGTGAAGCTCGGTGCGGTCGATTATCTCTCCAAGCCCGCCGACGCCGATGATATCTTCGCCGCACTCACCCGCACCGCCGGCGAGCGCGCGGCGCCGCCGGAAAACCCGATGTCGGCCGACCGCGTCCGATGGGAGCATATCCAGCGCGTCTATGAGATGTGCGAGCGCAACGTCTCCGAGACAGCGCGCCGGCTCAACATGCACCGTCGCACCTTGCAGCGCATACTGGCAAAGCGCGCGCCGCGTTAAGGCCACCGTTTGCCATCTTGCCGATTGAAACCCGCCGAAACAGGCGGCATGACGGAGGCGACATGCAGGATCTGAAGCAGCGGCCGATTTCCGTCTTCCGCGAATTTCTCGATAGCGAAGCGGCCGGCGGCATCATCCTGATGGCGGCGGCGGCACTTGCGTTGATCGTCGCCAACTCGCCGCTCGCCGAAACCTATTTCTCCGTGCTCCACGCCTATCTCGGCCCGCTCAGCGTCTCGCACTGGGTCAATGACGGGCTGATGGCGGTGTTCTTCCTGCTCGTCGGGCTGGAGATCAAGCGCGAGATGCTGGACGGCCAGCTCTCCACCTGGCCTCGGCGCGTGCTGCCCGGCATCGCCGCCGCCGGCGGCATGCTGGTTCCGGCACTCGTCTATGTCGCCGTCAACCGCAACAATGCGGCCGCCCTGTCCGGCTGGGCGATCCCGACCGCCACCGACATAGCTTTTGCGCTCGGCGTGCTGTCGCTGCTCGGCAGCCGCGTGCCGGCTTCGCTGAAGGTGTTCCTCACAGCATTGGCCATCATCGACGACCTCGGTGCCGTCATCATCATCGCCATCTTCTACACCAGCGGCTTGTCGCTGGCTTATCTGGGTGCCGCCTTCGCAATCATTGCCGCGCTTGTCGTGCTCAACCGCATGCGGGTGATGACGCTTGTGCCCTATCTCGTTCTGGGCGTCGTCCTGTGGGTTCTGGTGCTGAAATCTGGCGTCCATGCAACGCTTGCCGGCGTGGCGCTGGCGCTGACCATCCCGCTTGAGCGCTCCGCCGGGATCGGTCACGATCTGGACCGTTCGCCGCTGCACCGGCTCGAGCACGGCCTGCACAAGATTGTGGCTTTCGTCGTCATCCCGATCTTCGGCTTTGCCAATGCCGGCGTTTCGCTCGCCGGCCTGAGCTTTGGCGCGCTGATCGAGCCGTTGACGCTGGGTGTCGCCGCCGGCCTGGTGGTCGGCAAGCTGGTCGGCGTGTTCGGCTCCTCGGCACTTGCCATCAGGCTCGGTCTTGCCGACCTACCCGCCAATGCCGGCTGGACGCACATGATCGGCATATCGCTGCTGTGCGGCATCGGCTTCACCATGAGCCTGTTCATCGGCCTGCTCGCCTTCGCCGGCGACGTGGCGCTGCAGGACGCGGTCAAGGTCGGCATCCTCGCCGGCTCCTTCATCGCCGCCATCCTGGGCGCTGCCGTGCTGCTCATGGCGTCCGCTAGGGGTGGCGTGGAGGACGGCGAAGAGGAGAGCCGGCCATAGACTGAAGGACGCCGCTACTCGCTCTCACCCTCCAGCGCCGGCACCGACACGCCGGCAAGCTCCGCCGCCAGCAGCCGCGAAGCGCCGGCCCGCGCGATCCGCAGCATCAGCGCCTTGCGCGTTGCCGCTGCCATGCGGTGCTCGGGCGCATCGCGCAGGATCTCGGCGCCATAGCCGTCGGAAAGGATGAAGCCGCATTCGTGCGGGAAGATCTCCGAGGGTACGCCGGGATGGGTGGCGAAGAAGAAGCGGTCGGAATGCAGCCGGTAGTCGGGCCATTTGCGGTCGACCCTGAAATCCTCGATCGAGGATTTGATCTCGATGATCCAGATATCGCCCTGCCGGGTCAAAGCGACGAGGTCGGCACGGCGGCCGGTGGCCAGCGACAGTTCGGGCAAGACATGCGCGCCCATATCCATGAGCAGCCGCTGCACACCGCGCCGCACCAGCATGGCGCGTTCGGACTGGCGACCGTCGATGAGAGGGTTGATTGGGATGGGCGAGATGATCGGCATGCCAGGCACCATGCCAGATTCTGTTCACGGTTTGAACCTGTTTTATGCAGGCGATTGTATATTCGATATACCCGGATATACCCAAAAGAAGTCAGGCATTGATCCTTGAAAGATTGAGCTTGTGGTGCACACCATCGTTCTCATGGGGACGGGCGGCACAAAATTGAACAGCACTGATGGTGAACAACTGTGGGCCTTTGACCTTGATGCTCTGCGCAAGGCTTTCAGAAAGTCCGTTCAGGAGCATAAAGTCACCACGGCTGATTGGGCGGAGCACGCCAAGCAGTTCCTGGAAAAACAGAGAGATCGTCAGCGCAAATCGACTTGATATGCTGCGCCGGTCAATTTCCATTTGGTAACTTTAAGATAGCAGCGAAAAAGTCTTTGCGCGTCACCAACCAAAGTCAGATGCAACCGCTTTGGTTCCGCGAATTCCGAATGGCATAAGCAGGGAGACGTCACTTCGACACTTTCGTGAAGTGCGCACCCCATCTGCGGGTGATGCATGGCTTTATGTAAATTAGCTAAAGCGAATATAAGAGAAAAGTGATATTTTGGAAGCAGCCGGGGCTCCCCCAATACACCCCGCTCCGGTCAGGCCCGGTGGCGGTCCACCCAAAGGAAGGCTACCGGGCCGATCCCTGCAACCAACCGGTGATCCGCTCGTTGATCCCATGCCGGGTTGATCCCCCGGCACTCCAGGACCTGCCCGCTGCCGAGGGGCGGCGGGCCTTTTTTTGCCGATTGATTGAAGCCCGCAGCGATAGCGAAGGCCCCGGCGGGCGCCGGGACCTTCGCGTTGCTGGTCTCGTCAGAAGTGGATCCAGAAGGATCTGCGGAAACATCTGCGGCGCCAATAGCCATGGCGCCAATAGCGACGGCAGACCCGCCTCCACCCGCGTCGGCGACGGCGGCGGTGCCATCTGCGGTGCCGCACCAACTCGACGCCATCCTGGACACCGGGACCATCCGGGTCGAGAATATCGTCGGACGGTTTGTCGAGCTCGTCGAGAATGCCGGGCCCCGTATTCGGGATGCCGGCCAAGGCGGTGGCAGGACGCGCGATTGCGACGACGGTCGCAGCCCCTGCCAGCCCAAGCATTCCAGTCAGAAACAATCGCCGATCCATGCCAAC
>NZ_RZPL01000360.1:0-5587 GCF_004022805.1 Mesorhizobium sp. M7A.F.Ca.CA.002.04.1.1
CCCCTATTCCCCTATTCCCTTACTTTCGGCTTCCCGAACCGCGCCGCGGCGGCCAACAACACACCCAGCATCAGCCCGTTGAGGATGTGCCAGAGGAAGTGCGTGCCGAGCGGGAAGCCGCCGCAGACCAGCGGGTCGATCATCCGGCAGATGACGGACACCACGAAGATCGCCGACCCGGCCAGATTGTACCAGCCGGCGCGATTGCCGCTGGCGGCCACCAGCGCGCCGAAGAAGGCGAGCGCCAGGAACGGCGGCAGATAGCCCGTCGTGCCGTTCGACGCCTGGCGCAGCCAGTCCGGCACGGCAACGGTTATCGCCCCGGCAATCACATAGAAGGCGATGAAGATGGCGATGGCTTTGCCCCATCGCATGCCGAGGAAGCGACGCAGATTGAACAGCGTGTAGGCCAGCGTGAAGCCGGCGATCGGCAGCACGTCGGCCCAGACCGTGCCCTTGGTGGCAAAAGTGTGAAAGATCGTCGAGCCGATGCCGATCGCCACCACCCACCAGGCCAGAACCTCGGCGAAGGCGCCGGTGCCCAGCCTTCGCACCTCGCGCACGCCCCACAGGCCGGCGGCGATGAAGGCGAAGTTGGTCAGGGCGTTGACCGGTTCGGACCAGAATTCCGGGCCGGTCCGCTCGCAATAGAGGTCGACCGGCGCCAAAAACGTTTGCCACATCGCGATTGCCGCCCGAATCGGTTTCTATCCTGAAGCGCAGATCCTTCCTATTGCGGCGTTGCGGTCGGCTGCAACGGCAAAATTTCACCGCAACGTGACTTCCCGTTGACTTCCGGTTCTGCCACATATTTCAGCAATCAAGATAAAGCCGGCATCACCGGCGGGAATCGGAATGGCCATGGCCTCGCGAAAATCATTGTGGCTGGCAGCTCTTGCGCTGGCCTTCTCGGCGTCTGCCGGCGCCGGGCATGCCGGCGAATCCGATCGCGCCCAGACCGACCGGGTCCAGATCGAAAAGCCATTGGGCGTGGTCGAGCTGTTCACCAGCCAGGGCTGCAGTTCCTGCCCGCCGGCCGATACTCTGTTCTCCGAACTTGCCGCCAAGGAAGACATCGTCGCGCTCGCCTATCACGTCGACTACTGGGACTATCTCGGCTGGCAGGACACGCTCGGCCGCAAGGAGAACACCGAGCGGCAATACGACTATATGCGCGCCTTCGGCAGCCGCTCCGTCTATACGCCGCAGGCCGTCATCAATGGCCGCGTCCATGTCAACGGCGCCAACCGCGGCGAGGTCGATGGTGCGCTCGCCCGCATGGCCAAGAGCGGTGAAGGCATGCGCGTCGCCGTCAAGGTCAGCCGTACCAGCGATCGCGTGATGATCGACGCCGGCGATGCCGGCAACGGCCCCAGCGACGCCCATGTCGTCATCGTCTATTTCGACCCGCCGCAGACGGTCAAAGTCGGCGAGGGCGAAAATACCGGCCGCAAGATGACCTACTGGAACGCCGTCACCGGCATCCAGACCGCCGGCATGTGGCATGGCAAGGCACAGCGCTACGAACTGCCGATGAGCGAGATTGCCAAAAAGGGCGGCTGCGCCGTGCTGCTGCAGTCGGTCGGCAAGGACGGCATGCCCGGTCCCATTCTCGGCGCCGCATTCATCCACAAGCCTTGAGATAGAGCGCTCAAACCCCTGCCGCGGTAGCGCGAAGGTTCACCTATCACCAGCCAATAAAAAACCGACGTCAGCTTGCTTCTGACGCCGGTCATTTAGGTTTTGGGATCGTCGCTCCCGGTTCTTCCGAGGAAGAGCCGAGGTTGGTTCGATCCGACGCAGACCCGTGGGCGGGGGGCTTGGGGTTTACGAGCCGGTGCCGGACCGAACCGTCTCAGGCAACGCCGGTAAATTCGTCGGACATTGGGGCATGAGCGCGGATAAAAAAAGGCAGAAATGTGGCGGAACATCACCAATTCCAACACGGCGTTTCATAAAAGTGACTGGACGTGACGGAAACGGCGCGGCGCGGGGCTCGGTTCGCCGGGCCTTGCAATTCAGTCGCGAACACGCCAACTTTGGTTGGCAAAGATTCATTTTGAAGGATCGAGGCATGACCGATGACAGTGGCGGGACGGGGGATGGGGACGCATCCGCAATAATCCCGCTGCACGAGGCGCGACGCGAACGTCTCGATCAGCCGGTGCGGTTCGACCGACGCGAGCTGGACCAGATCCTCAGGCTCTACGGACGCATGGTCGCCGCCAATGAATGGCGCGACTACGCCATCGATCATCTCGCCGACCGCGCTGTCTTTTCCGTCTTCCGCCGCACCAGCGAAGTGCCGCTGTTCCAGATCGTCAAGGATCCGAAACTGGCCCGCAAGCAGGGCGCCTTTGCCGTCATCGCCGCCGGCGGCCGCATCTTGAAACGCGGCCAGGAACTCGGCCGCGTGCTCGGTGTGTTCGACAGCAAGTTGAAGCTGGTCGAAGCCTGAGCAGGGAATTAGAGCAGGGGAATTGAAGAAATGGAGAATTGATGAGTTGAAGAAAAGGCCTCGGCGTCATCTGTTGCCGCCGCTTCTTTTTATTCTTCAGTTCTTCAATTGCGCAATTCTTCAGTTCCTTCTTCAGTCCCCTCTAAGGCGAAACTTCCGCTCTGGCAGCGAACTCGGATCGGGCGGCGCCGATGCCCCGCCATTCAGCGACAGCTGCATGAACACCGTGTCCAGCCAGCGCCCGTGCTTGTAGCCGGAGCCTTCCAGGCGGCCCGAATGGCGAAAGCCGAGCTTTTCGTGCAGCCGCACCGAGGCGCTGTCGGGACGGCCATCGCCGATCACCGCGATGATCTGGCGAAAGCCCGCCGTCGTCACCGCCTCGATCAGGCTTTGCATCAGCTTGAGCCCGACGCCCTGGCCCTTGGCCTCGGGCGCGACATAGACCGAATCCTCGACAATGAAGCGATAGGCCGGGCGTGGCCGGAAGGCACCGGCATAGGCGTAGCCGAGAACCGCGCCGTCCTTCTCCGCCACAAGGTAGGGAAAGCCGCCGGCCATCAGGCTGTCGAATCGAACACCCATCTCCGCGCGGCTCGGCGGCTCCAACTCATAGCTCGCCGTGCCTTGGGCGACCGCGTCGGCGTAGATGCCGGTGATGCTGTCGAGGTCGGCCGCTGTCGCCGGTCGAATCGTAATAGTGCTCATAGTTTATGGGTGCCATTTCTCTGCTCGCGATAACAGCAAAGCCCGGCACAAAAGAAAAGGGCGGCCGTTGGGCCGCCCTTTTGGAACTCGATGGTCCAGCATGCTGAACTAGCGACGGTCGCCCATGAACTGCAGCAGGAACATGAACAGGTTGATGAAGTCGAGATAGAGCGTCAGCGCGCCCATGATCGCCTTGCGGCCGGCAACGTCCGAACTGTCGCCCTCGAAATACATCTCCTTGATCTTCTGCGTGTCATAGGCGGTGAGGCCCGCGAAGACCAGCACGCCGATCGCCGACACGGCAAACGACAGCGCCGACGACTGCAGGAAGATGTTGATCACCGACGCGATGATGATGCCGAACACGCCCATGATCAGGAACGAGCCCATCGCCGTCAGGTCGCGCTTGGTGGTGTAGCCGAACAGCGACAGCGCACCGAAGGCGGCGGCCGTGGCGAAGAAGGTCTGTGAAATGCTGGCCGTGGTGTAGACCAGGAAGATCGAAGACAGCGACAGGCCGACGAGACCGGCATAGACCCAGAACGTCGTCTGCGCTGCCGAAACGCTCATCGACTGGACGCGGAACGACAGGAACAGCACGGCGGCCAGCGGCGCCAGCATCACCACCCAGCGCAGCGGCGAGCCGAAGATCGCGTAGCCGAAGGACGTCAGCATCTCGCCGCTCGGCAGCGTCGCGACAGCCGAAGCCGGATCGGTGGTGGTGGCCAGCATGATCGTGCCGACAGCGGCAAGACCGGTGATGAGGAGGCCAAGCCCCATCAGATTGTAAACCTTGATCATGTAGGCGCGCAGGCCCTGATCGATGTCGGCACCGACGCCGACGCCGGGCACGGCGCGCGTCTGGTAGTTGCGAATGGGATCAGCCATTGTAGTCCTCTATTGCTTCTGCCCCGTCCGGTGTCAGGTCCTTCCGGACCTGGGCGCCGCTGGCAGGGCTCCAGCATGCCTGTGGCGAAATATGATGGTTATTCGCGTCAAGAACAAGACCGTAACCGGATGTAACGGTTCGTGAGAGGGCGAAGCGCCGTTTCCTCGGCTTTTCGGACGGCTTTCTTACCAAGATTTAATCCAGGATGCCCGTTCCGGGCCTGTCGTCACAGGTTGCGCAGCACCGGTGCTGCCTTGTGGCCGAGCACCCGCCAAGTACCGGCGAGACCAATGCCGACCGTGATCACCAGCGAAAACAGAATGGTTGCCACCGCCACCTCCGGCATGAAATGCGACGGCAGAGTCATGATGCGCGCGACGACGAACCAGGCGGCTGCGCTGCCCGCCGCCAGCGCGAAAATGGCGGTGGCCAGCCCGATCAGCATATATTCGAGCGAGAAGGCCGATATCAGCGTCGTGCGTGTCGCGCCCAGCGTCTTCAACACCACCGCATCATGGATGCGCGCCCGGTTGCCGGCTGCAAGCGCGCCGGCCAGCACCAGCACCGAAGCGATCAGCGCCACGCCAGCGGCCGCCCGGATCGCCGTGCCGAGCTGTCCGACCAGCCGGTTGACGATGTCGAGCGCGTCCTTGACCCGCACCGTCGTCACCGCCGGGAAGGCGCGGGTGACGGCGTTGAGGATGCGGGCGTCGTCGGCCGTCGATGCACTCTTTTCGGTCAGCGTCGCCATCCAGCCATGCGGGGCGCCCGCGAATGTGTTGGGCGAGAAGACCATGACGAAATTGATACCCATCGTCTCCCATTCGACTTGGCGGAAACTGGCGATCCTGGCCGTGACGTTGCGGCCCAGCACATTGACGGTGATGGTGTCGCCGAGCTTCAGCCCGATCTCCTTGCCTTCTTGCGCCGAAAACGAAACCAGCGGTTCGCCGCTGTAATTTTCGGGCCACCAACTGCCCTCGGTCAGCGTCGCGTTCTCCGGCTGCCTGGTGTCATAGGTCAGGCCGCGATCCCCCCTCAGCACCCAGGCGCCTTCCGCCGGCACCTTCACCTTGTCGACATCGACACCGTTCAGCGCCATCACCCGGCCGCGCAGCATCGGCACCTTGGCCAGCACGCCCTGCGGCGCCTCCTTGCCGATCAGCGCCGAGAAGGACGCGACATCGGCGCTCTGGATGTCGACGAAGAAGAAGTTCGGCGCCCGTTCCGGCAGGCTGCCTGAGATCTGTCGCCTGAGATTGCCGTCGATCAGCGCCAGCGTCACCAATAGCGTCAGCCCGAGCCCCAGGGACAGCACCACCGATGGCGTCAGGGCGCCTGGCCGATGGATGTTGCCGATGGCGAGCCTGAGCGCCACGAAGCGCACGCGCGGGCTTTTCCTGGCCGCCCATTGCACCAGTGCGCCGACCGAGCGCAGCACCAGGAAGGCGAAGACGGTAGCGCCGACAAAGATCGAGGCGATGCGCTGGTCGCCCGAGAACAGAATGGCCAGCGCCGCAAGCAGCAGCGCGATG
>NZ_RZPL01000361.1:0-5577 GCF_004022805.1 Mesorhizobium sp. M7A.F.Ca.CA.002.04.1.1
GCTATGTCTCGATGGCGCTGCATCACAAGCTGGCGCACGTCTTCGGCGGCTCGTTCGACACGCCGCACGCCGAAACCCACGCCATCCTGCTGCCCTACACGACCGCCTTCAACGAAGCGGCGGTGCCCGATCTGCTGCGCCCGATCGCTGAGGCATTCGGTGGTGGTTCGGCGGGCGGCGGGCTCTGGGGTTTCGCACAGTCGGTCGGCTCTCCGCTGAGCCTGAAGGCGATCGGCATCGAGGAGGCCGATCTCGACCGCGCGGCGGCAATCGCGGTGAAGAATGCCTATGCGAATCCAAGGCCGATTGATCCGGGATCGATAAGGGAACTCCTTCAGGCGGCGTGGGAGGGACGCCGTCCGGGGGACTGAGAACAAAACAAGAGGGAGGAACCAAACATGATCACAAGACGCAGCCTACTGAAAGCCTCGGCGGCGACAGGCCTGGCGCTCGCCGGTTCGCGCCTGGCGACGCCGGCCATCGCGCAAGGCGCCAAGATCCGCCTGGGCTATGTTTCGCCGCAGACGGGGCCGCTCGCCGGCTTCGCGGAAAGCGACGCCTACAACATCAAGGCCTTCCTCGCTTCCGAGGCGGGCAAGAACTTCGAGGTCATCGTCAAGGACAGCCAGTCGAACCCCAACCGCGCGGCCGAGGTAGCCAAGAGCCTGATCGTCGATGACGAGATCAACCTGATGCTCGTCGGCTCGACGCCCGAGAACACCAATCCGGTGGCCACCACCTGCGAGGCGGAGGGCGTGCCGGTGATCTCGACGATGGCGCCGTGGCAGCCCTGGTTCATCGGCCAGCAGGGCAATCCGGCCGATCCGTCCTCGTGGAAGCCTTTCAACTTCGCCTATCACTATTTCTGGGGTCTCGAGGACATCATCGCCGTCTACACCGGCATGTGGAAGCAGCTTTCCACCAACGGCAAGGTGGGAGGGCTGTTCCCCAACGATGCCGACGGCAATGCCTGGGGTGATCCGAAGAACGGCTTGAAGCCGGGCCTCGATGCCGCCGGTTTCAGCCTTGCCGATCCCGGCCGCTATCAGAACCTGTCGGACGATTTCACCGCGCAGGTCAACGCCTTCAAGGCGGCCAATGCCGAGATCGTCACCGGTGTGGTCATTCCGCCGGACTTCACCACCTTCTGGAACCAGGCCCGCCAGCAGGGCTTCAAGCCCAAGGCGATAACGGTGGCCAAAGCGATCCTCTTTCCGCAATCGGTCGAGACGCTGGGCGATGCTGGCCACAACCTCTCATCCGAGGTCTGGTGGTCGGCCTCGCATCCGTTCAAATCGTCCGTGACGGGCGAGAGCTCGGCGGAAATCGCGGCGGATTTCACCGCCAAGACCGGGCGCCCCTGGACGCAGCCGATCGGTTTTGTCCATTCGCTGTTCGAGGTGGCGGCCAATGTCATGGGGCGCGTTTCGGATCCGACCAATGCCGAGGCGATCGCGGCGGCCATAGCCGCCACCGACATGACGACGGTGGTGGGGAAAGTGGCATGGAGCGGTGCGGGACTGCCGCCTTTCGCCGCGAAGAACGTCTGCAAGACGCCGCTCGTTGGCGGCCAGTGGCGGAAGAAGGCCGGTGGCGGCTTCGATCTGGTGACCGTCGAGAACGCCGGCGCTACCGAGATTCCCACCGCTGGCAAGATGGAAGCCCTGGCCTGACGCTGCCGGGGGCGGCTGCGCCGCCCTCGTTCGGCGCGACCCAAGGATGACTGTGATGATACTCAGGCTGGAAAACGTTTCGAAGTCCTTCGGCGCCCTGAAGGTTGCGGATTCCGTGACCGTCAGCGTGCCGCGCGGCGAAGCGCTGGGCATTATAGGCCCGAACGGCGCGGGAAAATCGACGCTCTTCAACCTGATCACCGGAAACTTGTTTGCAAATGAGGGCCGCATCGAATTCCTCGGCCGCGACGTGACCCGCGCTCCGGCCATGGAGCGGGTGCGCATGGGCGTCGGCCGCAGCTTCCAGATTCCGCAGCCTTTCGAGGGGCTGACCGTGTTCGAGAATCTCTTGACCGCCGCCGCCTTCGGCCGCGGCGGACGCGAGGCCGAGATGGTCGAGGATTGCGCTGGTATCCTCGAGGCGACGGAGCTCCTCAGGAAAGCCAATTTCGTGGCCGGCTCGTTGAGCCTTCTCGACCGCAAGCGCCTGGAACTCGCCCGCGCCTTGGCGACAGGCCCCGAACTTCTGCTTCTGGACGAGATCGCGGGCGGTCTGACGGAGGGCGAATGCAAGGCCCTGGTCGCGACGATCAGAGCCATCCACGCGAGGGGGACCACCATCATCTGGATCGAGCATGTGCTGCATGCCCTGAATTCGGTGGTCGAGCGGCTCCTCGTGCTGGATTTCGGGCGCGTGATCGGGATCGGCGCGCCTGATGAGATCATGGCCTCGAAGGCGGTTCGCGAAATCTATCTGGGGCTCGAGGTCTGATGCTGGAAACGCGCGGCCTCACCGCGAATTACGGCCAGTTCCGGGCACTGTTCGGTGTGGATATCACCGTGGCCGCGGGCGAATGCGTGGCGATCATCGGCGCCAACGGCGCCGGCAAATCCACGCTGATGCGCTCGATCACCGGCGTGATCGGCAACGCGCCCGGCATGGTGCTGCACAGGGGCGAGCCGATCGGCGCGCTGTCTTCGGCCGAGATCATGAAGCGCGGCATCGCCATGGTGCCGGAGGGGCGCCGGCTGTTCCCTTCGCTCACCGTCGAGGAAAATCTGCTGGTCGGCGGGCAGGCGCGTAAGGTGCAGGGGCCGTGGAGCCTCGACGCGGTCTATGACCTTTTCCCGATCCTGGGCGAGCGGCGCAAGAGCCCCGGTACCGCGCTCTCGGGTGGCCAGCAGCAGATGGTGGCGATCGGCCGGGCGCTGATGTCGAACCCCGAATTGCTGCTTTGCGACGAGATCAGCCTCGGCCTCGCGCCCGTCGTCATCCGCGATATCTACGCAGCACTTCCCAGGATCCGCCAAGGCGGCGCCGCGATCGTGCTGGTGGAGCAGGATATCGGCAAGGCGCTGGCAGTGGCCGACCGCGTCTACTGCATGATGGAGGGTCGCGCCACGCTGGCCGCCAGGGCGGCCGAGGTCACGCGCGAAGATATCCACTCTGCCTATTTCGGAGTGGCGGCATGACGCGGGAACCAAGGCTCGGTCGTCTGCTCGCACAGCACCCTTGTGGCCTGATCGAGGTGGCGCGGCGATGATCTGGCTGGACACCCTCGTGCAAGGGATTCTGCTGGGCGGGCTCTATGCCCTGTTTGCAGCAGGGTTGAGCCTCGTCTTCGGCATCATGCGGCTGGTGAACCTAGCCCATGGCGACCTCATCATTCTTGCCGCTTATCTGGTTTTGATGGGCGTCACGCTGCTCGGCTTGTCGCCCTGGATCGCTGCCCTGATTGCCATGCCCGTGATGTTCGGGCTCGGCTGGCTGCTGCAGGCCGCCGTCCTGAACCGCGTGCTGGGCAAGGACATCCTGCCGCCGCTTCTGGTCACGTTCGGCCTGTCGGTCGCCTTGCAGAACGGCCTGCTCGAGGCCTTCTCCGCCGACAGCCGCCGCATTCCGGTGGGCGCGTTGGAAGGGGCATCGCTCGATCTAGGGCTGGTCACGGTTGGGATCATGCCGTTGATGACCTTTGCCTCGGCGATCGTGACGATCATTGCGCTCAACGCGCTCTTTTACCACACCGCCCTCGGCCGTGCCTTCCGCGCCACCTCGGACGACGCCGTGACGGCGGGGCTGATGGGGATAGAGCCGAAGCGGATTTTCGCGATCGCCACCGGGATCGCCATGGTCGTGGTGACGCTGGCGGCGCTCTATCTCGGCATGCGCGCGAACTTCGATCCTTCGATCGGACCGGCGCGGCTGATCTATGCCTTCGAGGCGGTGATCATCGGCGGCCTCGGCAGCCTGTGGGGGACGCTTGCCGGCGGGATCATCATCGGGGTGGCGCAAACGTTTGGCGCCGCGCTCAATCCGGAATGGCAGATCCTGGCCGGCCACATCGCCTTCCTGGCCGTGATGCTGCTCAGGCCGCGCGGGCTTTTTCCGCGCGCAGTGGATTGAGGGCCGGCATGTATCGACTGACAACCCGCACCCGCGCCGGAACCGTGACCGCGATCATCGTGCCGATCTTCCTCGTCGCCGCGCTCGCGCTGCCTGCCGTGGCCTCGCGTGGTGTCATACAGGATCTGTTCTTCATCCTCACCATGCTGACGCTGGCGCAGATCTGGAACCTGCTGGCGGGCTATGGCGGCCTGGTCTCGGTGGGCCAGCAGGCTTTCGTCGGCATCGGCGCCTACGCGATGTTCGCCGGCGTGATCCTGCTCGGCTGGAATCCGGTCCTGGCGATCCCGCTGGGCGCCCTTGCGGCACTGGTGCTGGCGGTTCCGACGGCCTTTTTCGCGTTCCGCTTGCAGGGCGCGTATTTCGCCATCGGCACCTGGGTGATCGCCGAAGTGACGCGCCTGCTGGTTGCGCAGTGGAAGGCACTTGGCGGCGGCACCGGCACGTCGCTGCCGCGCGAGGCGACGAGCAGCATCCTGGGCACCGATGCGGTCCGGGCGCTGTTCGGCGTCCGCGAGGCCGCGGCACGCGATGTCATGGCCTACTGGCTGGCTTTGGCGCTGGTCGTGGCCGTGACGGGCGGCATCTACTGGCTGCTGCGCAGCCGCCTCGGGCTGGCGCTGGCGGCCGTGCGCGACAATGTCGACGCGGCGCAATCGGTGGGCGTCGATACCGCCCGGCTCAGATGGGCGGTCTTTCTGATCGCCGCGGCTGCCACCGGGCTGACCGGCGCGCTGATTTTCCTGCAGACGGCCCGCATCTCGCCGAGCGCGGCCTTTGCCGTCACCGACTGGACCGCCAACGTCATCTTTATTGTCGTCATCGGCGGCATCGGCACCATCGAGGGGCCGATCCTCGGTGTGCTGGTCTTCTTTGCGCTGCGCTCGGCGCTGGCCGACTACGGCAGTTGGTACTTGATGACGCTCGGCCTCATCGCCGTTGTCGTGATGCTTTTTGCGCCAAAGGGGCTCTGGGGCCTGATCGCGTCCCGCAATGGCCTGCACCTGTTTCCGGTCCGCCGCAGGCTGACCGGTCCGAAGATCGAGGGAGGAATTTGATGGCGGATATCGAAACCGACGTGCTGATCGTCGGCACTGGCCCGGCCGGCTCGGCCACCGCCGCGCTGCTGTCGAGCTACGGCGTGGCCAACATGATCGTCAATCGCTATCGCTGGTTGTCGAACACGCCGCGTGCCCACATCACCAACCAGCGCACCATGGAAGTGCTGCGCGACCTCGGTCCGGATGTCGAGGCAGAGGCCATGATGCACGCCTCGCCGCAGGAACTGATGGGCGAGAACGTGTTCTGCGAAAGCCTGGCCGGCGAGGAGATCGGCCGCATGAAGAGCTGGGGTACAGCGCCGCTCTCCAAGGCCGAACATCTGCTGTCGTCTCCCTGTTTCATGAACGATTTGCCCCAGACCTTCATGGAGCCGATCCTGTTCAAGTCGGCCTGCACCCGCGGGACGCAGGCACGCATGAGCACGGAATATGTCAGCCA
>NZ_RZPL01000362.1:0-5540 GCF_004022805.1 Mesorhizobium sp. M7A.F.Ca.CA.002.04.1.1
GACCCTACATCGTCGAGGAAGCCTGGCCGCTGTCAGGCACGGACGCCCGCGCCTCCAGCCTTGTCGCCAGCGCCTCCGACGCCTCGCGGATCATGCGATAGGCGGAAGCGAAGGCTTCTGCCTCGTCATGATAAGGATCCGGCACGTCGCGTGCCTTTCCCTGCGCGAATTCCAGGAACAGATGGATACGGTCCTGCACGGCCGCCGGCGCCAGCGCCTTCAGGTCAGCGACATTCGACCGGTCCATGCCAAGGATCAGGTCGAAACGGTGGAGGTCCTGCGGCGTGACCTTGCGCGCCCTCTGCCCGGAAATGTCGACGCCGTGCCGCATGGCGACCGCGATCGCGCGTCGATCGGGGGCAGAGCCGGCCTCCCAGTCACTGGTTCCCGCCGAATCGAGCAGGATATCCCGGGCCGACCCGCGCTCGGCCCAAACGGCGCGGAAGACACCTTCCGCCAGCGGCGACCGGCAGATGTTGCCGAGGCAGACGAAGAGAATGGAATTTATAGGCTTCGCGCTCATCGATCCGTCGCTATGGTGAGGGTCGTTTTCGAATAGCACAGGATAGGGACATGGCGAGAGAGAAACTGGGCAGGCAAGCCGCTGAAGCCGCATTGACGGGCCTCGACGGCTGGGCGCTGGCGGAAGACGGCGCCTCCATCAAGCGCACATTCACCTTCGCGAATTTCTCCGAGGCTTTCGCCTTCATGACCCGCGTCGCGCTTGCCGCCGAGGCGATGGATCATCATCCCGACTGGTCGAATGTCTACAAGACCGTCGACGTGACGCTGAACACCCACGACGCCGGCGGCGTCACTGCGCTCGATATCGATCTGGCCACGAAAATGAACCGTTTTGCCGGCGCCTGAGGCCTGGTATCGCCTCGGCAGGCCCAAATCGGCACCGGCATCTTGTAGCGGGGGTCGGGTTTCACCACATTTTCCCCCGCGGGGCAGGCGCCGGATGCGCATGAGCCCCGCAAGGAGAGACTGATGGCGCAACAATCCGGTTTTGATTTCTTCGGCTTTGGCGGCAAGCCGTCAGACGAGAGCGAAGTGCGCGAGAAATTCTGGCGCACAGCCAAGAAGGCCGCGCGGCAGATCCCCTTCATGGAAGAGGTCGTGGCCGCCTATTATTGCGCCATGGACAAGAACACGCCGCTGCGCGCCAAGGGCATTCTGCTGGCCGCGCTCGGCTATTTCGTGCTGCCGGTGGATGTCATCCCCGACTTCGTCTTCGGGCTTGGCTTCACCGACGACATCGCTGTGCTCACCGCCGCGATCACCGCCGTCAGTGCCCACATCACCACTGCGCACCGGCAGGCCGCCAGGGACGCCATGGCCGAGAAGGGCTGAACACGCGCGCGGAACGCCGTTGAAGCCGGCTTTCGGCGACAGCGTAAAAAGTCAAACTCTTGCCGCTTTCGTGGCCTTCAAGTCGCCAAAGGGATGTCGCGCCACCCGCTCGCAGGGCGGCGGCGCGGGTATGGTGGCGGTTTCCTCGGGGTGAGGGTCCTTTTCTCTTCGGAAATTCACCGTTTGGTAACCCAGATTAAATCAAAATGAAGCGACGGGCAGGACGCCAAGCCGGCCTGCCTCCGCACCATTTGGAATACGGGAAAAGCGATGCGCGGATTGATTGCGATAGTTTCGAGTCTGGCCCTGGTGGCCGTGGCAGCGCCGGCACTGGCGCAGTCGGCGACCAAGATCGGCCAGCACAATGCCTGGGGCACCTACAGCTACCAGGCATCGGGCGGCAAGGTCTGCTATGTCCTGACCGTGCCGACCGACAAGCAGCCGCCCACGCTCGACCATGGCGATATGTTCTTCTTCGTCAGCCAGCGGCCCGGCCAGCAAGTGTCCTACGAGCCGCAATTCATTGCCGGCTACAATTTCCAGGAAGGCTCCAAGGCCACCGTGACCATCGACAAGAAGACGTTTTCGATGTTCACGCGCGGCAAATCGGCCTGGGTCGAGAATGCCGCCGAGGAGCCGGTACTGATCGCCGCCATGAAGACCGGCACCGACATGAAGGTGACGGCGAAGTCCGGCCGCGGCAATCCCACCTCCTATGTCTTCTCTCTGAAGGGCATTTCGGCGGCGCTGACATCGATCGCCAAGTGTAAATAGGCAAAGCTACTTTTTTGAGGGAAAGGCCGGGCCGCGAAGTCCGGCCTTTTTTCTTTCATACTTGCCCCGGCCCGGCCTCCGCCCGGCGGCGCCGGATCGCCTCGGCGATGAAGACACGCGATAGCGCGTGATAGAGCGGCTCGTGCGAGATCATGCGCGCCGTGCCGTAGCCCAGCATCGAGGCCAGCATCAGCGCGATGACATTGTCGTGATTGCCGGTCATCTCCAGGATGATGACGAAGGCCGTCATCGGCGCTTGCACCACACCGGCGAAATAGCCGGCCATGCCGAGCAGTGCCGCCACCCCAGTGCTCGCGCCAAAGAGGAGGCCGAGCGAACTGCCGATGCCGGCGCCGACAGCCAGCGAGGGCGCGAAGATACCGCCCGGAATGCCCGAGATCATCGACAGCAATCCCGCCAGGAACTTTTCGGCGAAGAAGAACCACGGCAGCGGCGTGCCTTCGACGGCGCCCCGCGCCTGCACGTAACCGGTGCCGAAGGTCAGCCCGCCCGAGGCAATGCCGATCACCGCCACCGCAAGCCCGCAGATTGCGGCCACGATCAGGGCGCGCCGCAAAGGCTGCCCAGTGTTCCAGCGCCGGATCCGCCGCGTCGCCTTCAACGCCAGCAGCGAGAACAGCGCGCCGAACCCGCCGCCGATGACGCCGCAGGCAATCACCAGCGGCCACTCGGCGGCAAACGAGATGGTGTCCCTGGCGACGCCAAAATAGGTGTAGTTGCCGAGCAGCCCGAGCGAAGCGAGACCGGCCAGGATCACCGCCGTCAGCACCAGCCCGTTGGTTCGCGCCTCATAGGTGCGGCCCATCTCCTCGATGGCGAAGACGATGCCGGCCAGCGGCGTGTTGAAGGCGGCGGCAATCCCGGCGGCCGACCCGGCCAGGATCAGACCCCGGGCCTGCACCATGCCGCCCCAGCGTGCCGCCTGCAGCATCAGCGACGCGCCGACTTGCACCGTCGGACCCTCGCGGCCGATCGAGGCGCCGCAGAACAGGCCGACGATGGTGAGCATGATTTTGCCGGCCACCAGTTTGAGGGACAGGATGTGGCTGCGGTCCTCGTCGTCACGCAGATGGCGGGCGGCGATCGCCTGCGGAATGCCGCTGCCTTGCGAACCGGGAAAGAAGGTGTGGGCAAGCCAGGCGCACAGCACGAAACCCAACGGCGTAATGGCAAGCGGCAGATAGAAACGCCAGCCGCCTGCATCTCCTGTCATCAGTTGAAACAGTTCCTGCGCCCTGTCGGCCAGCACCGCGAACAGCACGCTGATCACACCGATGCCAAGCGCGCCGGCCCAGAACACCAGGCGCGGCTGCCAGACCCGCCGTGAGCCCCACATCGCGCGCGAACGCCGCAGCATGGGATATTTTCGCGATGTGCCGGCCATGTCTGTCCTCGAGCGGGGAATGTTTCGGCCTAACACAGCTGGGCAGTCTATTAAACTAGCGCCGGAAAAACCTGTCGTTGGCGCTCGCCTGAGTGCCAGGCGGAAGCATCGCTTCGGTGAAAGGTCGACCCCCACTCCGTCGAGCTACGCTCGACGGAGTGGGGGAAGCCATCAGCCAAACGCGCTGCCGCCGCAAGACAGGCATTATCGGGAGAGAAATGCCCGCCATGACGAGGGGCGGTGCCGACGTCGTTCCAAGGCGATCGTAGATCGTAAAGCTAGCTGAGCATGACTCTGCCCTCAACCTGTGCTATGCGCCGCGCTTCCTTTCCGGCACGATGCGTGAAATCGGCCGCAAACCGCTTATATCAGTGCAACCATGACCCTTTCATTCGATCTCACCACTGACAGCGCCCGCGACGCGTTGCGTGCCCGCTCGGCACAGCCCGAAAAGCAGTCGCTGATCGGCCTGACGCGGATCGAACTCGCCGAGACTCTGGTTGCATCAGGCGCTGTGCCCGAGCGCCAGGCGACAATGCGCGCCCAGCAGCTGTGGCACTGGATGTATGTGCGCGGCGTCTCCGATTTCGCCGGCATGTTCAACATCTCCAAGGATCTGCGTGCTGAGCTCGACAAGCATTTCACCGTCGCCAGGCCCGAGATCGTCGAGGAGCAGATTTCCGCCGACGGCACGCGAAAGTGGCTGTTCCGCTTTCCGCCGCGCGGCGCCGGCCGGCCTGTCGAGATCGAAACCGTCTACATTCCCGAAGAGGGTCGCGGCACGCTGTGCATCTCCTCGCAGGTGGGCTGCACGCTGACCTGCTCGTTCTGCCACACCGGCACGCAGAAGCTGGTGCGCAATCTGACGGCCGAGGAGATCCTCGCCCAGCTGCTCACCGCCCGCGACCGGCTCGGCGATTTCCCTGACCGCGACACGCCCGACGGCGCCATCGTGCCGGCCGAAGGCCGCAAAGTGTCCAATATCGTCATGATGGGCATGGGCGAGCCGCTTTACAATTTCGAAGCGGTGAAGAAGGCGCTGCTGATCGCTTCCGACGGTGACGGCCTGTCCCTGTCGAAGCGGCGCATCACGCTGTCGACCTCCGGCGTCGTGCCGGAAATCTTCCGCACCGGCGAGGAAATCGGCGTCATGCTGGCAATCTCGCTGCATGCCACCAATGACGATCTGCGCGACTTGCTTGTGCCGATCAACAAGAAGTATCCGCTGAAGGAACTGATCGCCGCCTGCCGCGCCTATCCCGGCCTGTCGAACGCCAAGCGCATCACCTTCGAATATGTGATGCTGAAGGACGTCAACGATTCCATCGAGGACGCCAAGGGACTGATCAAGCTGCTCAAGGGCATTCCGGCCAAGATCAACCTGATCCCGTTCAACCCGTGGCCGGGCACCAATTACCAGTGCTCGGACTGGGAAACGATCGAGAAATTCGCCGACTACATCAACAATGCCGGCTATGCCTCGCCGATCCGCACGCCGCGCGGCCGCGACATCCTCGCCGCCTGCGGCCAGCTCAAATCCGACTCCGAGCGCATGCGCAAGGTCGACCGGCTGGCTCTGGAAGCGATGATGATAGCGGGGCACGGCGAGGCGTGAACCGCCCCTTCGCCTGCCTAAGACGCCTCGCCATCATGGCGGTCGGCTATATCGCCGCCGTGCTGACCTCGATCCTGGTGCCGGTGCTGCTGATCGCTCTTCTGGAAGGCATCGAAGACGGCAACTGGTCGATCATTTTCGCCTTCGACTGGCTTGGCTCGTTCCCGCTCGCCGTGTTGACCGTAATGATCGGCGCGCTGTTGATCGTCGGCCCGGCGCTCTTTGTCGCCGAACGGTTCTCACTTCGAGGATGGTTCTACTTCGCCGCCACTGGTGCGATCACGTCCATTGCCTTTGGCGTATCCATGCCGCGCTCGGCCAGCAGCTTTGTCTTCAATCCGGGCTTTCTGGGTTTTCTCGCCACCGCCGGCATCGCCGCCGGTTGGATCT
>NZ_RZPL01000363.1:0-5538 GCF_004022805.1 Mesorhizobium sp. M7A.F.Ca.CA.002.04.1.1
GCCTGGTGAAGATGCCGAACGGCGCGCCGTCGCTGGCCATCGATGCAAAATTTCCGCTGGAAGCCTGGAACGCCATCCGCGCCGCCGATGGCGCCGATCTGCAGAAGGCAGCTTCGCAGGCCTTCCGCCGCGACATCGAGATCCATGTCCGCGATATCTCGGAAAAATACCTGATCCAGGGCGAGACGCAGGACACTGCCTTCATGTTCGTGCCGTCGGAATCGGTGTTCGCCGAGATCCACGAGAATTTCGAGGCGATCGTGCACAAGGCGCACCGTGCGCGCGTCGTCATCGTCTCGCCGTCGCTGCTGATGCTGTCGATCCAGGTCATCCAGGCGATCCTCAAGGATGCCCGCATGCGCGAACAGGCGCACCTGATCCAGGGCGAGGTCATCCGGCTGATGGAGGATGTTGCGCGTGTCGATGAGCGGGTGCGCAAGCTGCAGGTGCATTTCGGCCAGTCGGCCAAGGACATCGACGACATACTGGTTTCGACGTCGAAGGTCACCAAGCGCGGCCAGAAGATCGAGGCGCTGGAATTCGGCGCGCAGCCCGACGGCGATGCCGCCGTAGACGCCGCGTCACGGGCTCCCGCCGCCAAGGTCGATACCGGCGCGCGCGTTGCCGATTCGAAAACCGGGCAGCTCAGGCTGAGGGTCGTCGAAGGCGACGATTGAGGCGCGGTGCCGGACCGGCGCTACTGCTCCTCCAACGTGGTCATGCCCTGAAATTCAGGCAGCCAGTGCAGCGCCGAGCGGTGCCATTTCTGCTGTGTCGGGATCAAATCCTGGCGCTGCCGCGCGGTCCCCACGCGAATTCCATAGACCTTCGGACCATCTCCGACAGACGTGGCGTAAAGATGCGAACCGCAGTCGGCGCAAAAGGCCTGGGTGCGCTTGGCGCCGCTCGCCACGATCTTGATGTAGATTTTCGGCGTGCCCTTGGTGATGCGATAGTTGCTTTCCGGCGCCGGAACCGTAAGGCGAAAAGCCGTGCCGGTCAGTTGCTGGCAATCCGTGCAGTGGCAGATCGTGGTCTTTTCCGGATCGACCTCCGCCTCGTAGGTGATGGCGCCACAATGACAGCCGCCGTCTATTCTCATCTTCGTTCCTCCAAAGCCCCTTCAATCTAGCGGCGCAAGGCCGTGAGGCAATGGCACGGTTTTAGTCCAGGGCAGGATCGGATGCGGAATCGATCAGCCTGCGTCGCTGCTCCCAGGTGCCTGACGTCTGCGGCTTGACGAACAGCCGTGTGATCTCCGGCATTTCCTTCTTCAACTGCGCCTCCAGGCGCTCGACGCAAGCTTCGATCTCGGGCGCCGTCAAATGGTCCTCGAACTCGATGCTGAGCCCGGCGACGATCTCTGTCGGCCCCATATGGACGGTCAGGACGCCGTTCGCCCGCTGCACCGCCGGATCCTGCTGGGCGATCGCCAGCACTTTCATCTGCACCTCGGGCGACGCCGGCTCGCCGATCAGCAGGCCCTTGCTTTCGCGGGCCAGGAAGATCGCGGTCGCGCCAAGGATCAGTCCGATGCCGATCGAGGCGGCGCCGTCGAGCTCCGGCATCTCCAGCAGTTCCGCTGCCAATATGCCGGCGAAAGCGACGATCAGGCCGAGAAGTGCCGCACTGTCCTCGAACAGCACGGTGTAGACGCTCGGATCCTTGCTCGACTGCACGGCCTGCAGCCAGCCTTGCCTGCCCTTCTGCCGGCGAAACTCCTTCAGGGCGACCCACCACGAACTGCCTTCGAACAGGAAGGAAAGGCCCAGAACAATATAGTTTACCTTGGCGTTGGCGACCGGCTCCGGCGCCATGATATGGACCACGCCTTCGTAGAACGACACGCCGGCGCCCAGCGCGAAGACGAGGAGCGCGACGATGAAGCTCCAGAAGTAGAGTTCGCGGCCGTGGCCGAGCGGATGCGTGCGATCGGCAGGGCGAGCGGCGCGGTGCATGCCGTAGAGCAGCAGGCCGCCATTGCCGGTATCGACCAGCGAATGGACGCCCTCCGACAGCATCGCCGAACTGCCGGTAAAGGCGGCGGCGGCGAACTTGGTCAGCGCGATGGCGAGATTGCCGGCGAGCGCCGCGTAGATCACCTTTTTTGAGCCGCCGTGCCCGGCCATGGCATTTGCCCCCGTTCAAGGCGCAGTCTAGCGGCCAGGCCGCTAAAGCTCCACAGGCATCACACCGCGCGAATGTCGGGTCGTCCACGGCAGCGGCCATGAGAGATCCGGTCTATGGAAAACGGCGACTACTCGATGATCTCGCTGGTCCACACCTTGAAGCCGGCAAGCGTTCCCGGGCCGAAAATATGGGTCAGCGGCACGTCGGCGGCGTCGCGGCCGGAGGCGATCAGGATGCGGCCGATGCGCGGTGCATTGTTGCGCGGGTCGAAGACATGCCAGCGGCCGCCGAGATAGACTTCCATCCAGGCGCAGAAATCCATGCTTGCCCATGGCTTCGGCATACCGATGTCGCTGATGTAGCCGGTGCAATAGCGCGTTGGGATGTTGAGTGCCCGGCAGAAGGTGACGGCGAGATGCGCGTAGTCGCGGCACACGCCGCTCTGTTCACGATAGGCTTCCGCCGCGGTGCGCGTCGGCCGTGCATTGCCGTAGTTGAAGACGATGTGGCTGTGGACGAAGTCGCAGACCGCCTGCACGCGCGGAATACCCAGCGGCGTGTTGCCGAACAGCCGCCACGCCTCGTCAGCCAGAAGGTCGCTTTCGCAAAAACGGCTGGGCAGCAGGAACAGCAATGTGTCCGCCGGCAGGTCGCGCACCTCGTGCTGCCAGGCCATCAGGTCGCCCATCTCGAAGGTGCCGGGGTCGCGGATCACCGCGTCGGTGCCGAAGGTGAAGCGCCCGGGCGGCGCGACAAGCCGGTTGCACCAATTGCCGAAACTGTCGCGATAGCTTTCGATCGGCACCGGCGGATTGGAGATCAGGAAATCCGGCCGCTCGAGATCGGAGGCCCGCGAATAGTGCACATTCAGCATCGCGATGAGCGGCGTTTCCTGCGGAAAGTCGAAGCTCATCTCGCAGCCGATGTGGATTCGCATTGTCGTCCTGACGGCCTGCCTGACGATCACCCGGCGAAGCTCGGGTCGATGCTGCAGTGCGAAAATGACCATGGCACGGACCGCCATGGTTTACGAGCAAATTAGAGCAATTCCAGGAAAAGTGTGAAGCGGTTTTCCGTCCGGAATTGCGTCAAAACAAAGAGTTAGAGCAATTCACTGTTTCCGCGAAACGGTGAATTGCTCTAGAAACCGGTTGAAAGCGATCCGCTGTCGGCGGCAACAGTCGCTAACCCCTTGCGGTCGGGCGGTTCTCTTGTTTCACTTGGCTTCTCACATCAGGAGGAACGAATCATGGCTAAAGGTGCGATGAAGGCAGGCAAGGAAGCCCGCAAGCCGAAGAAGGACGCCAAGAAGCCCGCTCCGGCTCCGGCGCTGAAGGCGCCGCCGGTCAAGGCGATGAAGCTCAAGGACAAGTAGGTCCGGCGATCCACTTCGCAATAAGATTACGGCCGGCGACACTTGTTGCCGGTCGCTGTTGATCGAGCGCCCGAAATTCTTATATTGGCGTGGCGGGGACGACCTCGCGCTTCCCCAAATCCGGACGGGACGACCCGCCATTGTTTGACTGATCGTCGGACGCCGAAGTCACTTTTCGGTCCGATGCTCTGATGGAGCGTTGTCGATGTCGTGGATTCTTCTCTTTTTCGCTGGCTTGTTCGAGATCGGCTGGGCAATCGGCCTCAAATACACCGATGGCTTCTCGAAGCTGGTGCCGACCGTGCTGACCGTTGCCTCGATGGTCGTCAGCCTCACTCTGCTCGGCCTGGCGCTGAAGGCGCTGCCCGTCGGCACCGCCTATGCGGTGTGGACCGGCATCGGCACCGTCGGTACGGCACTGCTCGGCATCTGGCTGCTCGGCGAACCGGCCACCGCGATCAGGCTGGCCTGCATCGCGCTCATCGTCTGCGGCATCATGGGGCTGAAGTTCGCCGCCTGACGGTAACGCTTAGGTCTCTTGGTTTGCGCATGTCGTCCTCCCAGAGCCGGGACCAGGGCGACATGCATGGGACAAACACGTTCAGGGCCGCTGCGAGGCGACCCTGGTTCTCGAAGCAGATTGCTCCGTAGCCGAGAGCTAGCGGGCGGAGAAGCCCGGAGGCGTCCTGCCGGTACGCTGCTTGCGTGCCGCATAACGCGCGTCACGCTTGGCCTTGCGTTCGGCTTCGTCGGCCAGAAGACGGGCGATGCGCTCGTTCTCTTCGGATTCCCGAATCTTGGCCTCGGCCTGTGCAGCTTCCTCGGCGGCGATACGTGCCGCTTCGGCTGCTGCCTCGCGCTCGGCCTTCTCGACCGCTTCGCGTGCCAGCTTCTCCTGCTTCAGCCGGGCCTTTTCGGCCTCGCGGATTTCGCGGGCCGCAAGGATAGCCTTGCGTTCAGCCTGCCGCGCCAGCACTGCGGGATCATCCGCCGCCGGCTTTGCCTTGAAGCGCTCGAGGAGCGCCTTCTTTGCCTCGTTTGCGGCATTGCGCCGCTCGAAAACGTCTTTTTCCCTGTAGATAGCCAAGTCCACTTCCCTGAAGTCAATTCGCGACGCTTACATACGCGCGAAAACCGAGAGCTCAAGCGCCAAAACGGCATGGCAGCCATGAAATTGTCGGCTGTTGCACTCGGGAGACGCCTTTGGAGCAATTCCAGGAAAAGTGTGAAGCGGTTTTCCGTCCGGAATGGCGACGAAGAGATAGAGCCGAAACCGACATGCACTGTTCACCGTCCGCCCCACTGGCGGCGCGGCTGAGGCGTCGCTACGTCTAACCCGAAAACCCAACACCAGGATGACATCAAATGGAACTCGGTCTCTACACATTCGCCGACGTCAGCCCGCAGCCGGGCCCCGGTGCCATCGGCCCGCATGAGCGGCTGCGCAACCTGATCGAGGAGATCGAGCTGGCCGACCAGGTCGGCCTCGACGTCTTCGGCCTCGGCGAGCATCACCGGCCCGACTATGCCGCCTCCGCACCGGTCGTGGCCCTGGCCGCGGCGGCCGAGCGTTCGAAGCGCATCAAGCTGACCAGCGCGGTCACCGTTCTGTCTTCCGATGACCCGGTGCGCGTTTTCCAGCAATTTGCCACGCTCGATCTTCTGTCGGGCGGCCGCGCCGAGATCATGGCCGGGCGCGGCTCGTTCATCGAATCCTTCCCGCTGTTCGGTTTCAACCTCGAGGATTATGACGAGCTGTTCGCCGAAAAACTCGATCTGCTGCTTGCCATCCGCGACAGCGTGAAGGTCACCTGGTCGGGCAATCTGCGTGCGCCGATCAACGATCGCGGCGTTTATCCCCGGCCCTTCCAGGACAGGCTACCGGTCTGGATCGCCATTGGCGGCACGCCGCAGTCTGCCGCCCGCGCTGGCGCGCTCGGCCTGCCGCTGGCGCTCGCCATCATTGGCGGCGAGCCGGCGCGTTTCGCGCCGCTGTTCGATCTCTACCGCGAAGCCGCCAAGCGCGCCGGCAG
>NZ_RZPL01000364.1:0-5537 GCF_004022805.1 Mesorhizobium sp. M7A.F.Ca.CA.002.04.1.1
ATCGCGCAGTGGAACCGATGCTTGCGCCGGGATGGGACGATTGCGCATGCCGGCTTGCGCGCTCGGCCAGGCGTTTGCGCCGCTGTTCGCGGAAAGCGTTCATGCCCCAGCGCGTGATGGCGTAGAACAGCAGCCCGAAGATCAAGCCGAGCGGAACCGCACCGATCAGCATCGGTTCAAGGACCGGTTTCCACAATTGCGCGAAGGAGAGGTTGTGCAACATCTCGCCCAGATGCGCCGGCGGCCCATGTGTCGGCAACCGGTCATGCAGGATGAGCTTGCCCGTTTCCCACGACGCGCCCCATAGCAACGGGAAGGTCAGCGGGTTGCCGAAAAAAACCGCGCCAAGCGCCGCCGCCACCAGATTGCCGGCTATCACCCAGCACAGGATGGCAGCGATGATGAAATGGAAACCGACGGGGAAGAATGAAGCGAAGACACCGGCCGCAACGCCGGCCGCCACCGCATGCGGTGTGGCCTTCAGCCGCAGGATGCGCTTGGAAAAATACTGAAGCGAGCGCGAAAACGAGCGGCGCGGCCAAAGATAGGTACGCACCCGCTCATAAAGGCCATCAGGCTTGCGGCGTCGAAATAGCACTCTGTTCCCGTTCCACAGCGCCCGCAACGGCACCTTCAGCCGGGCGTGGCAGCCACATCTTGCGCTTGACGATCACCCTATGGCAATCGCCAGCTTATATAACAACGCGCTGGCGCAAGAACAACCAAACACCTTTTGTGCGCCGCGCTTGTCGCCGCCCTTCGGGGCGGCAGGTCTTGCTTCGAACATTGGACAATCGCGGCAAATTTAAGGAACGGCAGTCGCATCGCCGAAAGGCACAGCGCCGCCAGCGGCTACGGCAGGTATTCGCTGACCTCGACCAGATTGCCGTCCGGGTCGCGGAAATAGACCGACATCATTGGACCTCGGGCCCCGACACGTTCAACCGGGCCGAGTTCCACCACCACACCATTGGCCGCGAGCCGCGCACGGACCTCATCCAGTGGCCGCTCGGTGATCAGGCAGAAATCACCTGATCCTGATGTCGGCGACTTCGCCTTTGGCTCGAAAGTCCGGCCGACCTCATGCACATTGATCTTATGGCTACCGAAAGCCAGCGCCGTCGGTCGATCCGCCGCGTCGATGCGCTCAAAACCCAGCACGCGCTGGTAAAACTCACAGGTCACTTCCAGCGAAGCGACCGTCAGCACGAAATGATCGATGCCGGCGATCATTTCCAATTCGTCTTCACGCATGTCGGCATGCCCCGTCAGATGTTGCGGCTGCCGGGCTTGATCGCCGGGATGGCGGCAAGCTCCGGCGGCAGCCGGTCGGCCGGATAGGCCGGGACCTCATACTCGGCAAGCGCGATGAGCGGCACGCCGACATCAGTCTTGCCGGCCGAACGGTCGATGATGCAGGCCGCGGCAACCACCTCGGCGCCAAGCTCGCGCAGGCACTCGATGGTCTCTCGGATCGACAGGCCGGTGGTGACGATGTCCTCGACGATGACGACACGCGACCCCCTGGCGATCTCGAAGCGGCGCAAGCGGAACTCGCCCCCCTCCCGCTCGACCCAGATCGCCGGCACGCCGAGATGACGTGAGGTCTCATAGGCCGGGATCAGCCCGCCGATCGCCGGGCCGACGACATAGTCGATCTTGCCGGGCACGCCTGCGCGGATCTTCTCCGCCAGCGCCTTGCACAGAAGCTCGGTCTTGTCGGCATGCATGAACACGCGCGCCTTCTGCAGGAAGACCGGACTGCGCAGGCCCGAGGTCAAAATGAAATGCCCTTCCAGAACAGCACCCGCCTCGCGGAAAATGCCCAGCACTTCATCGGTGTTCATGTCTGCCTCTTTTTGATTGACCATGATGTTGTCCGAAACCGGAGCATGGTCTAGCCATTGACGCGTCTTGCGTCGCTGACGCTCGAATTGTCCTTGAGCTGCGATAGCAGCCGGTTGAGGTGCTTGAGATCCCAGACTTCGAGATCGATCAGCAATTCGGTGAAGTCGGGCGCAGTGCGCACCATCGACAGCGTATGGATGTTGGCGTCGTTCGAGGCAACCACCTGCGCTATATCGGCGAGTGACCCCGGCGCGTTGATGGCGGTGACCGATACGCGCGCCGGAAAGCGTTCCTTGGTGCGCTCATCGATGTCCCAGCGCACGTCGATCCAGCGCTCGGGCTGGTCATCGAACGCCTGCAGCGCTGGCGACTGGATCGGATAGATAGTGATGCCGGTGCCCGGCTGGACGATGCCGACGATGCGATCGCCAGGGACTGCCCCTTCCGGCGCGAAGCGCACCGGCAGATCGCCGCGCACGCCGCGGATCGGCACGGCTCCATCGCGCGGCTGGTCCTTGTCCTTGCGCGCGGCACGACCCGGAATCTGGAACAGCATGCCGGCGGCATTGCGGATCTTCGACCAGCCCTCCTCTCGCGGCTTGGGGACGGCCGTGGTGACGCGCTCATCCTTGTAGTCGGGGAATACCGCCTTCATGACATCAGTGGAGGCGAGCTCGCCACGCCCGACAGAGGCCAGCACATCCTCGATGTCCTTGCGCGCCAACCTGTGCAGCACCTGCTTCAGGCTCTCCTTGGTGAAGGTCTTGCCGGCACGCTCGAAGGCGCGTTCCAGGATGCGGATGCCAAGACCCGAATATTGCTTGCGGATGGCGTTCTTGGTGGCACGGCGGATGGCCGAGCGCGCCTTGCCGGTGACGACGACCGATTCCCACGCCGCCGGCGGCACCTGCGCCTTGGAGCGGATGATCTCGACCTCGTCGCCGTTCTTCAGTTCCGTCATCAGCGGCATGATGCGGCCGTTGACCTTGGCACCGACGCAGGTGTCGCCGACATCGGTGTGCACCGCATAGGCGAAGTCGATCGGTGTCGCGCCGCGCGGCAGCGCAATCAACATGCCTTTCGGGGTGAAGCAGAACACCTGGTCCTGGAACAGTTCCAGCTTGGTATTTTCGAGGAAATCCTCAGGGTTGTCGCCTTCGGCAAGCTGCTCGATGGTGCGGCGCAGCCAGGCGTAGGCGTTGGTTTCCTTTGAAATCGCGTGGGCGGCGCCATTCGTCTTGCCGCCGGTATCCTTGTAGATCGAATGGGCGGCGACGCCGTATTCGGCGATCTTGTTCATCTCTCGGGTACGGATCTGCAGCTCGACACGCTGGCGCGACGGGCCGACAATGGTGGTGTGGATCGAGCGGTAGTCGTTCTGTTTCGGCGTCGAGATGTAGTCCTTGAAGCGACCCGGCACCATCGACCACGCGGTGTGGATGGCGCCAAGCGCCCGGTAGCAGTCCTCGACCGTGTCGACGACGACGCGAAAGCCGAAGATGTCAGAGAGCTGCTCGAAGGACAGCGCCTTGGCCTCCATCTTGCGGAACACCGACCACGGCTTCTTCTGCCGGCTCTTTACGCTGGCGTTGATCGCATGCTTCTCGAACAACGTGGACAGTGCCTTTTCGATGTCCGTCAGCACGCCCTTGTTGCGTTCGAAGATTTCGGCAAGCCGTGCGGTGACGGCGCGATAGGCTTCAGGATTAATGAAGCGGAAGGCGATCTCCTCCAGCTCTTCACGCATGCCTTGCATGCCCATGCGCCCGGCCAGCGGTGCGTAGATATCCATCGTCTCCTCGGCGATGCGCAGGCGCTTGGCCTCCGGCATGTGGTCGAGGGTGCGCATATTGTGCAAACGATCGGCGAGCTTGACCAGCAGCACGCGGACATCTTCCGAAATCGCCAGCAGAAGCTTTCTCAGGTTTTCCGCCTGCTCGGCCTTCTTCGAGACCAGATCGAGCTTCTTCAACTTGGTCAGGCCCTCGACCAGCTTGCCCATTTCGGGGCCGAACAGATCGTCGATCTCGGCCCGCGTGGCGGTCGTGTCCTCGATGGTGTCGTGCAGCAGGGCGACCGCGATCGTCGCCTCGTCCATATGCATTTCGGTGAGGATGGCGGCGACTTCGAGCGGATGCGAGAAATACGGATCGCCGGAAGCGCGCTTCTGGTGGCCATGCTTCTGCATGGCATAGACATAGGCCTTGTTGAGCAACGCCTCGTTGACGTCAGGCTTGTAGCGCTGGACGCGCTCGACAAGCTCATACTGACGCATCATGGGCGGAATCTCGCGGTGCTGAAATGATTGATGCGCCGCACTAGCGTACGGCGCATCCCATAGATAGCCACGAAACTGACTGGACGGAAGTGCCGGAAACGTATTCCAGGCAGGTCCAGAACGCTGGCTTAGTAGTCGTCGCTCTTTTCCGGCGGCACCAGGCCCTCGATGCCGGCCAGGAGGTCTTCCTCGGTCATCCGGTCGAAGGTGATGTTCTCCTCGGCGTCGTCGGCGTCGGTGGCGGCAACGGCGGTGCCGGTCTGATCGGCAATCGCCTCGCCATCGGCCTCGGGCTCGTCGACCTCGACATGCTTCTGCAGCGAATGGATCAGATCTTCCTTGAGGTCGTCGGGCGACAGCGTCTCATCGGCGATCTCGCGCAGCGCCACAACCGGATTCTTGTCGTTGTCACGCGGCACTGTGATCGGCGCGCCCTGGCTGATCTGCCGGGCACGATGGCCGGCAAGGAGCACCAGCTCGAAGCGGTTGTCGACCTTGTCGATGCAATCTTCAACGGTTACGCGGGCCATGGATTGCCCCTTTCATGCGATGGATTTGATGGAAAACAGGCTCGGTCCATAACCCGAACGCCGCCAAAATACAAGCATCATGGCAATGGCTGGGTTGCATGGCGCCCAAACCTTGGTTCAAACACCCGATTTGGCAAAACCAGTCTGTGCTATGTGTTCGGTGTCCCGATCACAATTGCTTGCAGTGCCGCACGCGCCCTTGGATTGCCGCGAAACTGGCGCTATCTCGGATGGCATAGAGGTCAGCCGGTTTATTATGAGCCTGACCGAACGCTATCGCATTTGGTTTAGACGGGTGTTTATTTCGAGAAGGAATATTTTCCATGTTCGACCCTCGTGAAAAAATCGCCCTATTCATCGACGGCGCCAATCTCTACGCGACGTCGCGCGCGCTCGGCTTCGACATCGACTACCGCAAGCTTCTGTCGAGCTTCCAGAAGCGCGGCTATCTGCTGCGCGCCTATTATTACACGGCGCTGGTCGAGGATCAGGAATACTCCTCGATCCGTCCGCTGATCGACTGGCTCGACTATAATGGCTTCAAGGTGGTCACCAAGCCGGCCAAGGAATTCACCGACTCGACCGGCCGCCGCAAGATCAAGGGCAATATGGACATCGAGCTCACCGTCGATGCGCTGGAACTCGCCGATGTCGTCGACCACTACGTCATCTTTTCCGGCGACGGCGATTTCCGCACATTGGTCGAGGCATTGCAGCGGCGTGGCCGCAAGGTATCGATCGTCTCGACCATGGCCTCGCAGCCGCCGATGATCTCCGACGATCTGCGCCGCCAGGCCGACCATTTCATCGACCTGACGACGCTGAAGAACGAGGTTGGCCGTGACCCGTCCGAGCGCCCGGTGCGCAGGCCCGAGCCGGCC
>NZ_RZPL01000365.1:0-5524 GCF_004022805.1 Mesorhizobium sp. M7A.F.Ca.CA.002.04.1.1
TGATTCCGGCGAGTTCCTGTCGGTGCACGAGTACAAGCATGTGCAGCGTTGGGCGAAGGCCATCGACGCCCGCCCGGCGGTCAAGCGCGGGCGCATGGTCAACCGCGCCTTCGGTGAGCCTGCCATGCAACTGCATGAACGCCACGACGCCAGCGATTTCGAGACCAAGACGCAGGATAGACTGGCCGCCGAATAGGCCATCGCGGGTCGCGGCAAAGGAAACCCGCCCCGACGCGACGTCGGGGCGGGTTTTTCCCAAGGTCCAGTACTGCGGAATCCCTAGTGCAGCACTTCAACAATCTGGCGGGTCTCCGGATCGACGAGGACCGTCTGGTCGTTGATCACCGCGACGCGGTATTTGACGTCGGGCACCTCACGCAGTTCGACCGTATCCGGCACCGACGAGCCGAGCTTGAGCTCGACGCCCAGAAGGTTCACCGAGGCAAGCGGTTCTCTCTTGATGTATTCGCGAACGACTGTCTCCTGCTCCGGCTGGACGACGACGACGTTTTCCGCCAGCGCCGCACCAATCCCGCCCATCAGGACGACGGCGGTCGCCGCGCTCGTAAGATAAAGTCTCATGGCCATCTCCTAGTGATAACTGAATTCCGCCCTCCATAAAAACTCCACCGCTGCCATGCGGTTCCATCGTAACTTCAGAATTGAAGATATTACGATTGCAGCCTGGATATTGATTGGTTGCTGATCAAACATTCGGCAGACAGCATTCAAGAGTTTGAAAACTTGCACAGATATGTACGGATATTTAAAGGGAAAAAATTCAATCTGAGCACCAGTGCGCCAAATCGGCCGCGCATCCGCCTCTTCATCTGGACGATTTGAAAGGCTCCAGCACGAAAAGGGCTCGCCCCGCCGGGAGCAGAGCGAGCCATAACGGCACCGATGGAGGCGGCAACCTCATCGGCACTGCCAGAGAACGCGAAGCATCAGCACTTGTTCCCAACCTGTCGGCCTGAGCACAATGCGGAGCGGTCGCGCATGCATCCTGTTCCCATGATAACGCTGGCCGAAATCTCCAGCAGGGATATGCTCAGAAGCCGTCTCAGCGACCAAACACCTTGCCGTCGGTCGTGATCGCGCTGGTGGCGACGTTCCCCGAGCGCCCCGGCGCACGCGCTCGAGTGGACGGCCTGGTATGGAAACGCCATTCCTGATCGGTCCCGGTCACCCGGTCTCAAAGCTGGACACCGTCGCGATGCAATGGCGGAAAGGCGTCTACCGGATCCTGGCTCGGCACGATGTCATGTGCGCGCCTGAAGATCAGCCTCACGACGAGCACGAAGTAGCCGACCTGCAGGACAAGCAGCGTCGCTATCGTCCAGGCAAATGCCTCCCAGAAGGAGCCGGTGGTCATATAGGTCCAGACCGCGACGATGACGGCCGTGGCTGACATTCCTACCAGAAACTGTCCAAAATACATGGTTTCCAAAACCGTCGAAACCGCGCCGGTTCCAACCAGTCCCTGCCTCATTTCATTTCCCGCGGACAACATTTCATTATTTTAGCAACTTCGCAAGTAAGGGGTCAGTCGCCGCAATGCGTTCTCCATTTGCACGGCAACTTGGCAACTGTGCGGGCCGCGGCCGCGGTGCTGGCGGGCTGGGCTGACACGCCAGCCGTCGACAATCCAGAAGCACGCCGGTCTTTGCACTTCGGGTCCGGAACAAACGCCGGCACGCCGAGTTTCGCCTCCAGTTCTTCAACGATTGGAGGCCAGCATGGCACCTCGCAACAAACCAAGCGCCGACATCGAAGATGACGCACCGAGGGCGGATGGGCCGACCATCGAGCAGCAGGATTGGGATGCAATCAAGGGCGGCGAGATCCTGCCAGAGTCCGCGCCGGAAAACGGCGACATGCGTTACGGCGTCGAAAAAGACGGCGATCTGCCGGACGAGGACGACGATAACGCGTACCAGGACAGCGACGACGCCCTCCCCGATGATGAGGAAGAAGCCGCAATCACGCACGATCAGACCCGAGAGGGCGGATTCGACGAGACGTGAGCTATTCGTCGCCCGAGACATGACTGCCTGTTGTTGAACTTGCCAAAGCCACATTTTCCATGCCCGGTTCGCGGGCGATTTTGCTTGGCCAGCTAAGTTTTCCGCCCAGGCAATATATCAGGTTTACCTAAAGTAACGGAACATCCAAGGGACATTATCGGAACTGAACAAGGCCCCTTGGACCTTTGCGCTCGGCAGATAAGACCTTGGTCCTACAGGAAAAAGCAAAAGCCCAAAGTGACCGATTGAGTCTTCCAACGAGGGAACATCGGGCCTCGCTTGTCGTTTGTCGCAGAACTCGGCACCGCCGGGTGTCTGGAGAACGCCGCGATGGCCCACCGATCCACCATCATCAAGACAGGCTATGGCCCAGGAACGGCGATTGCCGTGCTCATGGTTGGATTGACGGCGGTGGGCATCGTGTTCCTCATTCTCGGCAGTTCGCTTTACTTCAGCGAGCAGCCTACGGATCAACGTGTCTTGTCTTCGCCGCCGGCTCGATCGATACACACGGCCCGATAACCGAGCGGCAAACTGAACGAGCAACTGCTGGACGATAGCGACGAGCAGGCCGGCGTATGGTGAAGATAGAGGGTTCGCCAGGCGCCGAAGCGGCTTGCGAACCCTCTCAGCGCAGGAAGGGACGTTGCTGCGCCGATCGACGACATGTCAGCCAAGGACTATTCCCATCACCAGAAAGGTAACGGCTGTCGCGAAAATCGGTGCGAGCAACCAGCGCGCTTGGCCAACACTTTTGTCCATCTGTTTCTCCGAATTCCGGGAGACAAACAGCCGTGAACAGAGAGCCGTTCCCGTCGGTAAGACCAATGCGCTCTCGGGCCAGACTTAAGTCGCAGACAGCATCCGACCGAAGCCCAATCTGAGGAACATTTTCAGTTGGCTCAAGTTCAGTTGCCGTCAGCGTTGGACGATCTTGTCATGCTGACTCGCAAGGAGAAACAGTATGAAAATGCACCTAACGGGCGCCGCAGCGGCGCTGTTGCTGTTGGCCGGAGTGGGCGCCGTTGCCGCTCAGGACGTTGTCATCCAGCCTGAACAGGACACGGTCATCCGCGAGTATGTGAAGAAGCAGCCCCTCGCTTCGGTCAAGATTCCCGGCGTGGAACTGAATGTTGGTAGCGCGTTGCCGGATACGGTCGAGCTTCATGAGATCCCCGACGTCAAATACCGCTACGTAGTGGTCGACAACCGCACCGTCCTGGTGGATCCGGGCACCCGCAAGATCGTCAAGGTCTACGACTGAACTTGGAATTGTCCCAAACCCGCCGCCAGCCATGGCGGCGGGTTGCCCATGTCAGTTTCCAATCAGGACGAGTGAAGATGATAAGCAAAGCTGTGACATCCCCTGCTTTGGGCGTTCGCCTGGCCGATCTCCAGGCCCGGATGCGCGATGCGCGGGTGACGGATGCCGAAATGAAAACCTTTCAAAAGGTCGCGGCCATCATGGAAGATCGTCACGGCCGGATCGATGGCGACGACCTGATTGCGGTGTCGTTCCTCGCCGATCCGGTGCAGCACCGGCAAACGCCTTGAACGACATTTCCAATAACCAGCAGGCTTTTTGACTCCCGGACCGGGAAAGCGCGCCGAAAGTCTCAGCCGAATCCGCCCTTTTGCTCCGGCCTATTCCGCTTTCGCGGAAGTTTCGAGCGGCACGCAATGTGCAATGTTGCTAATGCGGCGGTACGAGCCGCCCTGGTTGACGCGGGCGCCCGAGCCATCCCAACAATGCGCCCCCCCCGTCCGCGTCGACCACGGCAGGCGCCCGGCGCTGTCTTCCCTCGCGAAGTCCTCAAGCCGGCCTGCCTGATAATGCGGCCTGCGGCGACGTTCGGGCTTCAGCCGCCGACAAGCGCCTTTGTGGTCACCAGATTGACGCCGGCCTCGGCGAATTCGCCATTGTGCCTGACGATGACCTGCTCGGCACTCTCGCTGGCATTGTCCAGCGTGCTGTGCGCATCGGACACCACGGTCACGCCGAGCCCTCTGGCGATCGCGCCCTTGACCGTCGCGGCCACGCAAAAATCGGTCTGCGCGCCCAGGAGCACGACAGCACCCGCACCCTGCCCGGCAACCCAGTCGCCGAAGGCGGGATTGCTGAAAGCATCGCGCACGGATTTGGCAAAGGTCGGCTCGTCCGCAGCTTGGCCAAGTGCGGGCCAAACCGGCCAGCCCGGCTGATCCGGTGCCAACGGATCGCCTTCGGGTCCATCATGCCTGACAAATGCGACCTTGCGCCCGCCGCCCCGCGCCCAGTCGATCACCGCTTTGGTGCGCTCGACTATGCCTGGCGCATCATGGATCGGCGGTTCGTGCACGCCGTCGAACATACCGGTCTGGAGATCGATGACGATGAGCGGCGCGTTGTCTGGGAGGCTGGATGCTGGCATGGGCTTTACATAGCACGGCGGACAAGGTGATCAAGATTTGCTCATTCCGACGCGCCGGCAAACAGCACGACGCCGTCACCGCCGTCGGGCGGCCAGTCGCGGGTGGTGCGATCATTGCCGCCGGTCAGCACCGCGGCGGACGCCCGCATAGATCGGGCCGGTCTTGCTGTCGAACAGCGCGATCTGGTGGCCGGTGTCCATGCCCCATAGCCGGGCCGTGCCGTCGAGCGAGCCGGAGGCCAGGCGCTGGCCGCCAGCCGATAGCGCCAGGAGGGCCGCCGTCGGCGCCCGGCTTGGTTGACACATGTCGCGCATCTGCCATGCTCGCCGAGAGTTCAGGAGAGAACACCATGAAGAAGACTTACGCGAAGCCGACCTTCGTCAAGAAGGGCAAGCTTTCCGCCGTCACGGCAAACGCCCCGAGCAGCGTCACGCTTTAATCCGGCGCATCTCTGGCGGATCGCGCCGGCGCTGGAGAGCAAACTCCAGGTGCAATTGGTTTTGGGATGGCCCGAAGCAAAGAATAGGGACCCTGGCCCCTGGTCGCGCATTGTTGGGTTTATTGTTTGTTGCTTTCAGCTCGCATGGTTGACAGATGGCCGCAGTATGGCATCATCAGGCTGGGATTTTAGGAGAGTCTGAAAATGAAGAAGATTTATGTGAAGCCGTCGTTCTTGAAAAAGGGCCGTCTGTCGGCGGTCACAGCGTCGAACGGCGCCTCGATTATCATTGTGCCGGGCTGATCGTAAACGTAACCTGATTGAAGCGGGGCGAAATTCGCTCCGCTTTGGCATGCTCAAATCTCAGCGTGTCAGGACCAAATCGTCCACGACCATTTGCCAATAGTGCTTCGTCGACAGGCGAACACGCGTTACAGCTTTGAGCATCGGGGCATAGTGCAACGGCGTCAGCGCCGACAGCGTGATCTGATCGCTTGCAATCAGCTGCTCGCCAAGCCAGCTTTCGATCAGCGCCACCTCCCCTTCCGACGCCAGCCAGGCGGCGCTCAGCATGACCGAGTGAAAGCCGAACGGCCGTTCGCAGCTGAATTCGGCAGGCAGCCCGCTGCTGGTGTAGAGCACATGG
>NZ_RZPL01000366.1:0-5524 GCF_004022805.1 Mesorhizobium sp. M7A.F.Ca.CA.002.04.1.1
GCCGGCCGGCAGCGTCACCTCGTCGAGCACGATCTTGCCGTGGTAGGCTCCGGTGCCGACATTGGTGACCCTGATGGTGAAGTCGCAGCCGCCGCCCATCGTGCAACGCGTCACGTCGGCGCGTTTCTCGACCTTGAGGTCCGGCTCCTTGTCCCTGGGCGGGCACCTCTGGTCACGCGGGATGACGATGTCGATCGTCTGCGTGCAGCACAGGCCCCAGCCTTCCTTCGGACCGGCATAGGTTTCGATGCCGGTGACGATGAGGTGGATGACGTCGCCGGGCGAGGCACCGACGATCTTCCAGTTGAGCACACCGCCGCCCGCCGGCACCAATTGGGTATCGGGGATGATGTTGATGCCGGGCGTGCTCGTCGACACCTGCACCCACTTGCCGCCCATCTCCGGGCCGACCGGCATGTGATAGATGAAGGCGCCGCCGCCGGGCACGCAGTCGACCGTACCGCGTTCCACCTTGAAGCATTCCTTGCCGGGAGGTGGCGGTGGCGGATTGCACTTGGTGACGTCGATCTTGATCGAGGTCTTCACGCCGGTCTTGAAGTCACCGTCGTCGGGCTTGCTCGGATCCTGCGATGGGATGATGGTCCCGGTGCCCGGTCCGGCCGTCACCTTGATCATGCCCTGGTTGTCGACGATCGTCGGCGCGGGAAATGCCGCACGATCGATCTTGGCCGTGATCGCGAAGTTGATCACACGCTCGTTGGCAGCGCCGACGCCGTCGACATCGGACGTGGAGATGCGGAAATCGGAAACCGTGGCAGTATCGTTCGGATTTGCCGAAGTGCTGATCGTTGCACCCGGCAGTGGTCCGCCGGACGAATCCGTGCCGTCGCCGGACACGTTGACGTTGATGATCGCAAGGCCGTGCGGAAGCTGGTCCTTGAAGTCGATCCTGACCTTCTTCAGCCTGGCCTCGAGGCTCGGGTCGGCAAGGCCCTGCGGATCGCCGCGCAAGCCGAAGCTCAGCGAGTAGACGACGTAATCGCAGCCTCTTTGAACGCCTGTCTTGGTGAAGAAAGGCACCACCTGGTCAGGCCTCGGAGTGACGACGCGCGAACTGTCGAGATCGAGCTTCAGCTCCGGGGTGATCGAGGCAGCGTCTTCTGCAAAGCCTTGCACCGGGGTGAACGTGGCGACCGCGATACCGGCCGCCATCAGCCAGCGCGCGCCGCGCCTGGCGTATGACAGGGGTTTCATGATCGTCTCCATGACGGTTGTTTGGGCGTTCGTTGCGAGCGGGGAGAGTGCGAGATTTTTCATCTTCCCCTCCTCAACGTTCGCAGCTGGCGGCTGGGGTTCTGAGCGGCAAAGTCATCTTGCAGCAAGGGTAATAGCCACCCTTGTCCTTGTCGGACTTCCTGTAGAAGCAGAGCCCGACATCGACTGTGTCGCCCGGATAGTGGCCGGTGATGTCGATCGTGTAGGGCTTGCCGGGCGCATGCGACTGGGATGATGTCACCCCGACGCCTGGCGTCCTGGACTGGACCTTGATCGAATCGCCGCCGAAGCCGGCATGGTCATGGAGATAGAGATCGGCCTCGAGGCCGGAAGGCGTGCAGTAATACTGGACGTCGTCGACGTCGAGACATGGAGGCAGGTTGCCGGGTGGTGGGAAATCCGGCGGGTAGAAGGGGGGCAGGTAGCCGCCCGGGATTTCCTCGTAATAGCCGGCGCGGCCCTCGCAAGGGTGCCAGACGGCAACATCGCCGACATGGCCCTCGACCTCCGGGTCTTCGAAATAACCGTCGAAGTCGACGAACCATGAGCCGAAGGGCGGCACATTGGCCGGCTTGACCAGCTCTTTCGGCGTGATCTGCACACCGTGTACGGCCAGCGGCCCGCCGGCTGCGAGCTGTTCGGCGAGTGAAGGATTGTCGCGCAGCTTGTCGCCCGTGTTGACCAGCGTCTGCGTGCAGACGGAGCTGTCGAGATTGCCGTCGGCATCATAGCCATATTGCAGATCAAGACCGCCGGCCGACTGCCGGTTGCCTTGGGGGAAGCCGACCGCATATTCCTGCGGCACTTCGACCCAGACCGATTCCGTTTCCGGATCGTCCGGGTTCTCCCGGAAGTAGCGGATGACCTCGCCTTTACCGGAATCGGCGAACTGGCCGTAATCGTAACGGTTTTCGACCGGACCGCGCTGGGCCAGGTACATGAAGCCGCTGTTGTCGAAGGCGATGTCGGTGACGGCGTAGTCCTTGTCGGCCCTGACCGTCAGTTCCCAGCGCGGGTCACCGGCAAAACTGCCGTCGCGGGCGATGCCCACCGACCAGATTTCCGACTTTTCGCCGACCGAATAGTAGAGCCGGCCGCCATGGTAGGAGACACCCCAGACGCGGCGCTCGTCCTGCGTGTAGCCCCAGCTGTCGGGGTCTTCGCTATCGAAGGCGGCACCTTGTATGTCCATCACCGAACCATCGTCGGCGACGGGAGCGAGCCCATGCGTGGGCCGGCCGGCAACGCCGTGATCGAAGCTGTCGATCAGTCTGCCTTCGGCGTCGATGCGATGGATCAGGCCGGTGTCGAGATCGGACGCAAAGAACTCGCGGTGAGTGGCGTCGAAAGTGAGATTGCCGATGCCGGGACCGCTGTTGGTGTCGATGTCGGCGAATTTGGAGACCTGGCCGGTGATGCCGTCGATCTTCCAGACGGTGCCCGGCCCGCCACCGTTTTCGGTGCCGAACTGGCCATCCATGAAGGTGGCGCCGGCAGCGCCGCGGCGCTGCCTCTCGGGGCGGCCGTCATCGTCGGCATCCGGGGTGACGATACGGATGCCGTGCAGCGAGGTGGCGCCGGCATAGAGATTGGGAATGCCCGATGGAACGCCGTCGCGCACGCCGTCATCATAGGTGACGCCGAACACCTGGCCGATCTGCTCCGCCGTCACCTCGAAGGGCGGCGGCGTGTTGACCAGCTGGCCGGAGGCTGGGCCGCCCAGATGCGAAACGTCGAACACGCGCAAGGTGGCGCGCGTGGGGTCGATGAAGGTTTCGTCGACCGGATCGACGCCGGGCGGCAGGCCCTCTTTTTCGGAATCAGGGGGGTCGAAATTGGGAATGATGGTGCCGGAGAATCCGGTCACCGCCATCGAGCCGGGATAGATGATCCGGGTTTCCTGCGCCTGCGCGGCGCCCAGCCACAGGCCGAGTGCCAGCGCCAGCAACCCGCCTGGATGCACAGCACGGCGCAAGCCGCCATCAAGAGACGACACGAACGAGCCGCGGATGCGAGACATGACACTACCCCCCGTAGTCGACGGGAGAACGTCGGGGCTGGCCGCGCAAATCAGGGCAAGGCGCGGCGGTCCGGCTCGTTCTTCCCTGATCGAATTGTCTGCTTTCCTCAAGACGACGATACGCCTGGTCTTACGCAGGGTCAACGGAATCAGCGGAAAGCCCAGCGCATCGACCCCGTCCCGAAGGCGGTGGTCGCGCCGAGCTCCTGTTGTTCCCGGAGACCGCAGAGCCTCTGGGTTATTGGTCATGGGGGCTTCCTTTCCGGGCCGCACCATGCGGCACCTAGAGATCAGTCGCGGGCGGAGATGGAAAGGTTCATGGAAGGCCTGCGCAGAATGCTTGCGCGCGATGCCGCCTGTTCTTATATACGCGCCAAGCCGTTCGGCGCCGGAATGCCGGTTGCCGGAACGGGATTTCTTGTGAACAGGGGCTTTCGTCGGAACGCCTGTACGGGTCCTGAGAGCCTGCTTAGCGGAGAGACTAGAGAAATGGCAAAAGTAATCGGTATCGATCTCGGCACCACCAACTCCTGCATCGCCATCATGGATGGCAAGGAGCCCAAGGTAATCGAGAATGCGGAAGGCGCGCGCACGACGCCTTCCATCGTCGCCATCTCGGGCGACGACGAACGTCTGGTCGGCCAGCCGGCCAAGCGCCAGGCGGTCACCAATCCTGAAAACACCATCTTCGCGGTCAAGCGCCTGATCGGCCGCCGCTATGACGATCCGGTGACGGAGAAGGACAAGAAGCTTGTCCCCTACAAGATCGTCAAGGGCGACAATGGCGATGCCTGGGTCGAAGCCGGCGGCAGGAAGCAGTCGCCCTCGCAGATTTCGGCCATGATCCTGCAGAAGATGAAGGAGACGGCGGAAGCCTATCTCGGCGAAAAGGTCGAGAAGGCGGTCATCACCGTTCCGGCCTATTTCAACGACGCCCAGCGCCAGGCGACCAAGGATGCCGGCAAGATCGCCGGCCTTGAAGTGCTGCGCATCATCAACGAGCCGACCGCGGCAGCGCTTGCCTATGGCCTCGACAAGAAGGAAGGCAAGACCATTGCCGTCTATGACCTTGGCGGCGGCACGTTCGACATTTCGGTGCTCGAAATCGGCGATGGCGTGTTCGAGGTCAAGTCGACCAATGGCGACACCTTCCTCGGCGGCGAGGATTTCGACATGCGCCTGGTCGAATACCTGGCGGCCGAGTTCAAGAAGGAACAGGGCATCGACCTGAAGAACGATAAGCTTGCCCTGCAGCGCCTCAAGGAGGCGGCTGAAAAGGCCAAGATCGAGCTGTCGTCGACCACCCAGACCGAAATCAACCTGCCCTTCATCACCGCCGACGCGACCGGGCCGAAGCACCTGACGCTGAAGCTGACGCGCGCCAAGTTCGAGCAGCTGGTCGACGACCTCGTCCAGCGCACGATTGCCCCTTGCAAGGCGGCGTTGAAGGATGCCGGCCTGAAGGCGGGCGAGATCGACGAAGTCGTTCTGGTCGGCGGCATGACCCGCATGCCCAAGATCCAGGAAATCGTGAAGCAGTTCTTCGGCAAGGAGCCGCACAAGGGCGTCAATCCGGATGAGGTCGTCGCTCTCGGCGCCGCCATCCAGGCCGGCGTGCTGCAGGGCGACGTCAAGGACGTGCTGTTGCTCGACGTGACGCCGCTGTCGCTCGGCATCGAGACGCTGGGTGGCGTGTTCACCCGCCTGATCGAACGCAACACGACGATCCCGACCAAGAAGAGCCAGGTGTTCTCGACGGCCGAGGACTCACAGTCGGCAGTGACCATCCGGGTCTTCCAGGGTGAGCGCGAAATGGCCGCCGACAACAAGGCGCTCGGCCAGTTCGACCTGGTCGGCATTCCGCCGGCGCCGCGCGGCGTACCGCAGATCGAGGTCACCTTCGACATCGACGCCAACGGCATCGTCAACGTTTCGGCCAAGGACAAGGGCACCGGCAAGGAGCACCAGATCCGCATCCAGGCATCGGGTGGTCTTTCGGACGCCGACATCGAGAAGATGGTCAAGGACGCCGAGGCCAATGCCGAGACCGACAAGAAGCGGCGTGCGCTGGTCGAGGCCCGCAACCAGGCCGAAGCGCTGCTGCATTCCTCGGAGAAGTCGCTGAAGGAATATGGCGACAAGGTTTCGGAAGGCGAGCGCACGGCGATCTCCGACGCGATCGCGGCGCTGAAGACCGCGACCGAAGGCGACGACGCGGCCGACATCGAAGCCAAGTGCCAGGCGCTGGCCGAGGCTTCTATGAAGCTT
>NZ_RZPL01000367.1:0-5511 GCF_004022805.1 Mesorhizobium sp. M7A.F.Ca.CA.002.04.1.1
CACCGGGCGTGACGAAGCCGCCGACTCCGGCGATCTCGTCGGTGCGGATGGTGACCGCCCGCATTCCGGGCGTCATCATGTTGGAGAGCGTCGCGCGGCCATTCGGGCCGGACAGCTTGGCCAGCAGCACCGGTTCGTTGACCTCGATCGGCGACAGCACCACGCGGCTGCCGTCGGCGAGCAACGCATTGATGGTGGTGAAGGCGCCCTGCGGCACGGACTCTTGCGACCACGGGATTTCGCTGAGCTGCGCGCGGTCGAGCTCCATGCCGTAGCGCAACGGGGCATTCGCCACCACGATGGTCTTGAATTCGACTTTCGGCACGACAGGTGCCGGAATCGACGACGTCTTCTCTTCGGAATCGGCCTTGGCCTGGCTTTTGACCCAGAAATCCGCGGCAAAGATCGAGATCGCGCCGAAAACGGCGGCGATGCCGATCATCGATATGGCCTTGCCCCTCACGCCTAAACCCCTGATATCAGCAGTTTCTTATTTAGTTGGGCTCACGTTAGGCGGCATTGTTAAAGAATCAGGAATCCCGGGCGTTGGTATCGGATCTATTTCCGCCGGCTTGGTTATCGAATGGTTTTGGGGTAAGAGGGCCCAGATCCCCGAACGGAACAGGAACCTCGGTCGCTTGGCGCTGAAAAGCGTGGCAGTATCGCGAGGTGATTCGCAGCACCGGAACCTATGGCAGGCATGGACGACAGCAACGATCTCTTCGGCAATATGGACAAGCAGCCGCAGCCGGTGCGTACCGCTGCGCGCCCGGCGGATCCACTGGTGGTGCAAGCCACCAAGCGTCCTGCCTCGACCAAGGACGGCAGCGAGGGCTATAGCGCCGCCGACATCGAGGTGCTGGAAGGGCTGGAGCCGGTGCGCCGCCGGCCAGGCATGTATATCGGCGGCACGGACGACAAGGCGATGCACCATCTGTTCGCCGAGGTCATCGACAATTCGATGGACGAAGCGGTTGCCGGCCACGCCACCTTCATCGATGTCGAGCTTTCGGCCGACGGCTATCTCGCCGTGACCGACAATGGCCGCGGCATCCCGATCGATCCGCACCCGAAGTTCAAGAAGCCGGCGCTTGAAGTGATCATGACGACGCTGCATTCGGGCGGCAAGTTCGACTCCAAGGTTTACGAGACATCAGGCGGCCTGCATGGCGTCGGCGTATCCGTGGTCAACGCGCTGTCGGACCATCTCGAGGTCGAGGTCGCGCGGGGACGGCAACTCTATCGGCAAAAATTCTCGCGCGGCGTTCCCGTGACCGGCCTGGAACAGTTGGGCGAGGTCCACAACCGGCGCGGCACAAAGATCCGCTTCCACCCCGACGAGCAGATTTTCGGCAAGGGCGCGGCGTTCGAACCGGCGCGGCTCTACCGTATGACGCGCTCGAAAGCCTATCTGTTCGGCGGCGTCGAAATCCGCTGGACCTGCGATCCGTCGCTGATCAAGGAAAAAGACCAGACGCCGGCCAAGGCGGAATTCCATTTTCCCGGCGGCCTGAAGGACTATCTCAAGGCATCGCTCGGCGACGACTTCCAGGTAACGCGCGAGATTTTCGCCGGCAAGAGCGAGAAACAGGGCGGCCACGGCTCGCTCGAATGGGCGGTGACCTGGTTCGGCGGCGACGGCTTCATCAATTCCTACTGCAACACCATCCCGACCGGCGAAGGCGGCACCCACGAGGCCGGCTTCCGCAACGTTTTGACGCGAGGCCTGCGCGCCTATGCCGACCTCGTCGGCAACAAGCGCGCGTCGATCGTCACCTCGGAAGACGTCATGATCTCGGCGGCGGGCATGCTGTCGGTGTTCATCCGCGAGCCGGAATTCGTCGGACAGACCAAGGACAGGCTGGCGACGATCGAGGCAATTCGAATTGTCGAGACCGCGATCCGCGATCCGTTCGACCATTGGCTGGCCGACAATCCGCAGGAAGCCTCGAAGCTGCTCGAATGGGTGATCGCACGCGCCGACGAGCGGGTGCGCCGGCGCCAGGAAAAGGAAGTGTCGCGCAAGAGCGCGGTGCGCAAGCTGCGGCTGCCGGGCAAGCTCGCCGACTGCACGCAGAATGCCGCGGCCGGTGCAGAACTGTTCATCGTCGAAGGCGACTCGGCCGGCGGCTCGGCCAAGCAGGCGCGCGACCGCGCCAGCCAGGCCGTGCTGCCATTGCGCGGCAAAATCCTCAACGTCGCCAGCGCCGGCAACGATAAGCTGGCGGCCAACCAACAGATTTCGGACCTGATCCAGGCGCTCGGCTGCGGTACGCGTTCGAAGTACCGCGATGAGGATCTGCGCTACGACCGCGTGATCATCATGACCGACGCCGATGTCGACGGCGCCCATATCGCCTCGCTGCTGATCACCTTCTTCTATCAGGAGATGCCGGCGCTGGTGCGTGGCGGCCATCTCTATCTCGCCGTGCCGCCGCTTTACTCGATCAGGCAAGGCGGCAAGGTCGCCTATGCCCGAGACGACGCCCACAAGGACGAGCTCCTGCGCACCGAATTCACCGGGCGCGGCAAGGTGGAACTGGGCCGCTTCAAGGGTCTGGGCGAGATGATGGCCGCCCAGCTCAAGGAAACCACCATGGATCCGAGGAAGCGAACGCTGCTCAGGATCGATGTAATCGACGCCGAGACGGCGACCAAGGACGCCGTCGATGCGTTGATGGGCACGAAGCCGGAGGCCCGCTTCCGGTTCATCCAGGAACGCGCCGAATTCGCCGAGACGGAAGTGCTGGATATCTAGCCGCCAGCCGGTCCATAACAAGGCTCCAGCTGCGGAGACGAGCATGTGACCAGGACGCGGCTGAAAGGCTATTTCGGGACGAGTTTAGCCGGGTTGACGCAGCCGACGCGCTCCGACTGGATCTTTGCCTTGCGCACCGTTTCAGCCGGCTTGATCGCGCTGCTGGCAGCCTATGCGCTGAAGCTCGACCATCCGCAATGGGCCATGATGACGGTGTTCATCGTCGCCCAGCCGGTTGCCGGCATGGTGCTGGCGAAGGGCTTCTACCGGCTGCTCGGCACGCTGGTCGGCGGCATCGCCGCGATCGGCATCACCACCGTTTTCGGCACCAACCCCTGGGTGCTGGTGACTGTGCTTGCCGTCTGGATCGGCATCTGCACCTTCGTCTCGTCGCTGCTGCGCAATCCGGAAGCCTATGGCGCCGCCCTGGCCGGCTACACCGCAATGATCATCGGCCTGCCCGCTTTCGGACAGCCGCATCTCGTCGTCGACCTCGCTGTCGCGCGCTGTGCCGAGATCGTGCTCGGCATCGTCTGCGCCGGCCTGACCAGCCGGCTGATCCTGCCAAAACTGGCCAGCGACGCCATCGTCTCGCGCCTGAAACGCTGCATCCTCGATCTTGCCACCTATGCCGGCGGTGCGTTCTCCGGCGGCGACCCGGCAACGCTGTCCGCGCTGCACCGAAAGCTGGTCACGGATACCCAGACGCTCGGCGAGATGCGCGCCTATGCCAGGCTCGAGGCGCCGAGCTTCGCGCCGCGCGCGCATCCGGTCCGGCGCACGATCGGACAACTGCTCTCGGCGCTGTCGGCGGCACGTGCGTTGCATTCGCATGCCGCTCCGAAGAATGCGGCGCTCATTCCGGTGCGTTCGGAGTTGCAAGCCCTTGTCGGTGAAATGGCCGCGAAGCCCGGCGCGCTGGACGACACCACGCCTTGGGTGGCGCGGCTCGACACCATCTCGGCCAAGGCCCGGCAAATGCCCGATGCCTCGACCGACCAGGGCGACGACAGGGTCGGCACGATCACCCGCCTGACCATTGCCGCCGATTTCGCCGATGCGCTCAAGCAGGTGCTGCGCGGCCTCGATGCCCTGCGTGCGCCTGCCACGCGCCCGGCCAGGGGCAGCAGGCAGCCTGCGCTGGTGGTGCATCGCGATTACGCCGGCGCATCGCGCAACGCGGTGCGCGCTGCCCTTGCGACGCTGCTGGTCGCGGCCTTCTGGTTGACGACGAAATGGTCGGAAGCCGCCGGCACGGTCATTCTCGTCGCCGTCGTGTCGAGCCTGTTTGCTGCTCGCCCCGACCCTGTGCAGGTCGCCTGGGGTTTCTTCAAGGGAACGCTTCTGGCGCTGCCCTTTGCCTTTCTCGTCGGCCAGATCGCATTGCCCGCCCTGCCCGGCTTCGGCTGGTTCATGCTGTTTGTCGTGCCGATCCTGGTGCCGACGGCGCTGGCCATGGCCAATCCACGCTATGTCGGCGTTGCGACGGCTTTCGCCATCAACTTTCTCGCCTTCCTCAGTCCGCACCAGGCGATGACCTACGATCCCGGACCCTTCTTCGCCGGTTCGGCGTCGATCCTGGTCGGCATCCTGCTGGCGATCGGTGTCTTCATCGTCGTGCTGCCGGCCGATCCTTGGCTCGCGGCCAACCGCATCGTGCGCGCCATGCGTGAGGATCTGGCGCGGCTTTGCCTGCATGAGCGGGTGCCGAGGCGGTCGGCCTTCGAGAGCCTCGCCTACGACCGCATCAACCAATTGATGCCGCTGGTGCAGAATGCCGGTCAGAAAGGCGATGCGGTTCTGGGCGGCGGCGTCGCCGCCGTCACCGTCGGCCTGGAGGTCCTTCGGCTGCGCGATGCGAGCCAGAGCCATGCCATCCCATCCGAGACCGCGCTTTCGATCGCCAACTTCCTGAGAGGGCTGGCGCGCGAACTGCTCTTCCGCGCCCCCGGCGATCCGCAGACATCAACCGTCACCGTCGCCCGGCAATATGCGGCTGGTATTGCCCAGCGAAACGGTACCGGGGAATTGCTGCAGATCGCGGCATCGTTGCGCATCATCGCCGCCGCGATGGAGGATTTTCCGGATTTTTTCGCCAGGGATAAAGGCTAGGCGGCCGCTATCGCCAGCGCGTGGCCGCGTGCGTTTTCGCGCAGCGCGTCGAGATGGATCGACTTGACCAAGGCGGCGAGATCACCCTCGGCGGATTGACCGCCCACTTCCTTGAGCATCAGCCAGCTTACCTCCTGCACACCGGCGACGCGCTTGCCGTTGGCGACCTCGCGCCAGATCTTCAGCGCACGCAGGATGATGGCGTGCGTGGCGCCGGCGAGCCCGGCGCTGCGGAACAATGCCTGCAAAGCCACGTCGTGCCCGCCGGCCAGCAGCGCCCTAACCCTTTGTTCGGACTGCTGGCTGAGCGCAACCAGTGCCGAGCCGAAGAAATCGACCTTGCCATGCGCGATGGTGCGGATGAGGAAGCTCGCGGTGAGGTCGCCACGCAGCCTGAGATGCTCGATCAGGGCCGCATGTTCTTCCGTGCGCGTGCCTTCGATCAGCGTCACCGAAGCCTTGACGCAGGCGTCGCGCATGACGCGGTCGGCTCGCGCCGCGCCCATCATCGCCATCACCAGTGGCGACGTTTTCAGCATTTCGCCAAGCTTGACGAGCAGCATATGCCGGCAGTCGGCCGGCAGCCTGACATCCGATATCAGCGCCTCGCGCACCAGCGGCAGGTGCCCATGCCGTTCGGC
>NZ_RZPL01000368.1:0-5499 GCF_004022805.1 Mesorhizobium sp. M7A.F.Ca.CA.002.04.1.1
GATCTTGCCGCCGTCGACGACGAGCGCTGCCGCGGCCGATACGACGGCAAAGGCATAGGAGGTGCGTTCGCGGACTTTGAGGTAACGGGCATTGGCGGAGAAGGAGGCAGCCTCCGCCGGCAGGCGCACCGCCACGATCAGGTCGCCGGGCTCCAGCGCATTCTCCCGCTGCGGCGTTTCGCCGGGAAGCCGGTGAAATTCCTCCAGCGAAACATGGCGCCGGCCCTTCTTGCCTTCGATCTCGACCACGGCGTCGAGCGCCACCAGCGGCACGCAGAAATCCGACGGGTGGGTGGCGATGCAGGCGTCGCTCCAGCCGAGCACGGCGTGCAGGCGGTTTTCGCCTTCCAGCGCGTCGCAGCCGGTGCCTGGCTGGCGCCTGTTGCAGGCGCTGGCGGTGTCGTAGAAATAGCTGCAGCGCGTGCGCTGCAACAGATTGCCGCCGACGGTGGCGGCGTTGCGAAGCTGCGCCGAAGCGCCCGACAGCAGCGCCTCGGCCACCGCCGGATAGGATTTGGCGAACGCCGGATGGTAGGCAAGGTCGGCGTTACGCACCAGCGCACCGATGCGCAGGCCACCATCGTCCAGCCGTTCGATGCGGTTGAGTTCCGGCAGCCGGGAGATGTCGACGATACGCTCGGGACTGGTGATGCCGCCTTTCATCAGGTCGAGCAGATTGGTGCCGCCGGCGAGATAGGCCGAGCCCGGCTCGGCTGCCGCGGCGATGGCGTCGGGAATGGTGGCGGGCCTGATGTAATCGAAGTCTCTCATGCCGCGGTCCTCCGGTCGGCTTTGACAAGCTGTTGCTGGGCTTCCAGGACGGCCTCGACGATGCCGCCATAGGCCGCGCAGCGGCATATGTTGCCGCTCAGCCCCTCGCGGATGCGTTCGGGATCGTCGCCGGCCTGTCCCTCGGCGATCAGGCCGAGCGTGCTCATGATCTGGCCGGGTGTGCAGAACCCGCACTGGAAGCCGTCATGGGCGATGAAGGCGGCCTGCACCGGATGCAGTTCCTCGCCGTTGGCGACGCCTTCGATGGTCAAGACCTGGGCGCCGTCATGGCTGACCGCCAGCGCCAGGCATGAGTTGATGCGCTTGCCGTCGACCAGCACCGTGCAGGCGCCGCATTGGCCGCGGTCGCAGCCCTTCTTGGTGCCGGTGAGATCGAGCCGCTCGCGCAGCAGGTCGAGCAGGGTTACGCGTGGATCGACCTCCAGTTGGTGTCGGTGGCCATTGATGGTGAGGGTAATGGGAAGGCTGGTCATGGGCGTCTGGCTCCAGTTGCTTGACGCGGATGGGATTGAACTGGTGCCTTGCCGCAGAAGGGCAAGGTAACTGTTCGGTCAGGTCTTGACGGCGAAAGCGGAGATGGCGGATCTCCCGCGAGGCAGGCGGGCAGGGGAGATGTCGGCTTGCGTGTTCGAAAGACGTGACATACCGGTTCTCCTGATTATATGATAAAGGTGCTCCACTAAAACGGAGGCGCCTCCGTTTATTACGTGGTGGCTGACCCTGCCGGATTCAAGCCCCCTGACACGATGTGGAGAAAAAATTGGCCAGCGAGCCGTCCGCCATTGCTGAACAGAAGGCCGAGGCCGTAGACGCAAAGCCGCTGCGCGCCGATGCGCGGCGCAACCGCGACCGGCTGGTCGAGGTGGCGGTGTCAGTCTTTGCCGAGCGCGGCATCGATGGCTCGCTGGAGGAGATCGCGCGCCGCGCCGGCGTCGGCATCGGCACGCTCTACCGGCATTTCCCGACGCGCGAGCATCTGGTCGAGGTGGTCTATCGTCGTGAGGTGGAGGCGCTGTGCGCGGCCGCCGGCGAGCTTGCCCAAAAACATCCGTCCGATGTCGCGCTGGAACAGTGGATGCAGCGCTTCGTCGACTACATCGCCACCAAGCGCGGCCTGGCGACCAGCCTGCGCATTGTGCTCACCACCAATTCGACGCTGTTTTCCGACACGTTCGGCCGGGTGTCGCAAGCCTTGCGACGCCTGGTCGAGGCGGCGGTGGCCGACGGCACCATCCGCGGCGACGTCGACGCTTCCGACGTGCTGCACGCGCTGGGCGGCATCTATTCAGCGCCCGACACCCCCGAATGGCGCGACCGCTCGCGCCGGCTGGTCAAGCTGTTGATGGACGGGTTGCGGTTCGGGGCTGCAAAGGCACAATGAGGCGACCAGATTCCGGCCGTGCAAAACCAGACCTATCGATGAGTTGAGGGGATACGATGTATGTAGGCCGTTCCTACAAACTGATCGATTTCGCGCTGTGGTCGCGGCGCAGCGTCATCTACATGGTGGTGGTGAGCGGTCTGGCCGTGGCGGCCTACCGTCTTCCAGGCATCGCCGGGTTTTCGGTGCCATGGTCGGTGGTGCTGGTGCTTGGCACCACCGTGTCACTCGTCGCCGGGTTCAAGAATTCGCAGGTGTTCACCCGCAGCAGCGACGCGCTGCAGGCTTTTACGCAAATTACGGCCAGCAGCCGTTTGTGGTCCAATTTCTGCAGGGATTTCCTCGACGCGCCGACGGCCAGACAGCTCATCTATCGCCACATCGCCTGGATGACGGCATTGCGCTTTTCCCTGCGCCGGCCGATGCCATGGGAGTCCATGGCGCGGGCCGCCAATATCGAATACCGGCGGCGCTACCGTATCCATGAGGATGCGAGCTCGGTCGGCGACGAATTGCGTCCGCTGCTCGCCGAACAGGCCGAGGACGTCCTGAAATCGCCCCAGCCGGCGATAGCCCTGCTCGAACTGCAATCTGTCCAGGTCAATGCGCTGTTCAAGGACACAAAGCTCCCTCCTCAGATCTATGGCGAACTGACCAAGCTGATCCGCGACTTCCATGACCAGCAGGCGCGCTGCGATCGCATCAAGAACAATCCCTATCCCCGGCAATACGCCATCGTCAGTTCGATGTTCGTCATGATCTTCTGCACACTGTTGCCGTTCGGGGTCGTTCCCGTCTTTGCCGATATGGGCAAACTGGGTGGCGCGCTCGGGTCGATAGCGATCTGGCTGACGATCCCGTTCAGCACGCTGCTCGGCTGGGCCTACATGTCTCTCGACCAGGTCGGCGAAAGCAGCGCCAACCCGTTCGAGGGCAATGCCAACGACGTTCCGATCTCGCAGATCTGCCGCGACATCGAGATCGAGTTGCGTAGCGGGCTCGGCGAGAGCGACCTTCCCAAGCCCCTGCTGCCGGTCAACGACATCGCGACCTAGGCAGGATCACGACGAGGCGCGGCCCCGGCGGTCCCCTTCATCGTGCTGCTGGCGGAGAACGCTCAAACGTCAAGGCAGACCTTGCCGAAATGCTTTCGGGATTCGTAATGAGCGAAGGCGGTGGCGATGTCCTGCAGCGGAAAGTGGCGGTCTATGACGGGCTTCAGCCTGTTGGACTCTATCGCGCGGATCATATCCTCCTGGTCGGCCCGGCTGCCGATGGAAATGCCGCTGATGCGGATCTGGTTGGAAAACAGGGCTGGGATAGACACTTCCGCCGCAAAGCCGGTCAGGACGCCGACCAGCGCGATGTGACCGCCCGTGCGGCAGGCGATAATCGACTGCGCCAGCGTGGCGGGTCCGCCGACCTCGATCACGTGATCGACGCCGCGCCCGCCCGTCAGATCCTTGGCCTTGCGGCCCCAGTCCGGGACGGACTTGTAGTTGATGACGGCGTCGGCTCCGAGGCGCTTGAGCCTTTCCAGCTTCTGCTCGTCGGATGAGGTGGCGATGACCCGGGCGCCGGCGGCCTTGGCGAATTGCAGCGCGAACAGCGATACGCTGCCCGAACCGAGGACCAGCACTGCGTCGCCCGGCTTCACCTTGCCGCACACAATCAGGCCGCGCCAGGCAGTAACGCCCGTGCAGGTGAGCGACGCCGCCTCGACATGCGTATAGCCTGCCGGTGCCCTGGTGAAAGCATGCGCCGGCATGCAGACATACTCGCTGGCGAAGCCGTCGAAACTGTCTCCCGGAATATCGCGCCGGGTGCAGGGCGTCATGTCACCGCGCAGCCACCAGGGATAGAAGACGCTGACGACGCTGTCTCCGGGCCTGAGTGCATCGACACCGTCGCCGAGGGCAATCACTTCGCCGGCGCCGTCGGAGAGCGGAACGCGGCCGTCGGCGAGAGGCATCTTGCCTTGCACGGCAAAGTCGTCGCGCATGTTCAACGCGCAGGCCCGGATCCTGACCAGCACCTCGCCCGGCCCTGGTTGGGGCGGATCTTCCTCGACCAGGTCGAGATTGCCCAAGCCGCCCGGCGCTCTCAGCCTGACCAGTCTCATTGTCTTCTCCGATGTGTGGGGTGTCTAGAATTGGAAGGGCCTAGCGGGCCTGCCGGCCGGAGATCACCCGCAGCCAGGGCGCCAGATGAAAGGCGCTCATCAGCAGATACATCGCAGCCATGCCCGTGAGGGGCGAGGCGTCGGTGCCCATGCACTGCATGGCCGCATCGCCGCTGAAGATGCAGGTGAGCAGCGCCATCACGGCGAAGGTCGGTGCCGCGGCAAGGCAAAGCCAGTCGGCCAGCCCGAGGGTGGCGGCTTCTGGGATCGTGCTGCCGGCACCTGTGTGGATATCGCTCATCGCCTTGATCCTTGATGATCATGCCAGCCACGACAGGTTCCTCTCTCCACGGAGTGGGGAGAGGAACCCAGACTGGACAACCGTTACTGCTCGCCCTTGTCGCGGAATGCGGCCTCGCCGGCAGCAGACACTTCTTCCCATTTCTTGTCGGCCCCGGCGTCGTAATTGTCGTGCCAGTTCCACCAGGAGTAGAGTGGAGTCTGCGGATAGCCTTCGGGCGAATCCTCCCAGATTTCCTGGCGGCCGAGCGGCGTCGCGTCGAGATAGCTCCAGACGGTGCCCATCGCTTCGTCGCCGCGGCTGTTAATCAAGTAGGTGCGGAAGATGCGATCGCCGTCACGGATGAAGACGTTGTGGCCGTGCCATTCGTCGACACCGAAGTCCTTGTCGAAACTGTCAGTGATTGTGTACCAGGGCATCTGCCAGCCCATCCGCTGCTTCAGCCGCGCAATGTCGGCCTGCGGGGCACGCGAAGCGTAGGCAAGCGTGGTGTTGCGGGCGTTGAGATGGGCGAGGTGGCCGACCTGGTCGGCGCCCAGCGAACAGCCGCGGCAGGCGTGATCGGGCCAGCCATGCACGCCGGGCTCGAAGAAGGCGCGATAGACGATCAGCTGGCGGCGGCCTTCGAACAGATCGAGCAGGCTCGCTCTGCCGTTCGGTCCCTCGAACACATAGGCCTTGTCGACTTCCATCCACGGCATGCGCCGGCGCTCGGCGGCCAATGCGTCCTTGGCGCGCAGTGTTGCCTTTTCCTTCACCAGCATCTGTTCGCGGGCGGCTTCCCAGTCCTGCCTCGAAACGATCGGCGGGGTCTTCATTGCGATGTGCTTGGTCATTGGTCGTCTCCTTTGCCAGTCTGTTGTCGCTTGCTGTCAGCCAGAATAGGGCGGTGAAGCGGGAGGG
>NZ_RZPL01000369.1:0-5491 GCF_004022805.1 Mesorhizobium sp. M7A.F.Ca.CA.002.04.1.1
TCCCAGGAAATGGCGAAGGCGCCATCGGCTTCGGCTTCGGCGAAGGCAGCGTCGGCCAGCGTGTCGTGATCCTCGCTTGCGGCATCGCTCGGCCTGGTGATGACCCGGCGGACGAACTCCAGCCGCGTTTCGTCGGCAAAATGGTTGCGGGCGTAGCCGATCACCGTGTCCTTGCCGGCGCCGCTTGGGCCGACGACGGCGACGAAAACGCCATCGCGGATCGGAAACGTCTCGGCCGAAAGTTCCCGCTCGATCAGTGCCGACACCATCATGCCACCCGGCGTCCCTGCCGCCACACGGTGCGCACGACCGGAACATGGTCGTCGACGCGCACCCGCACCAGATCGGCGCGGCGGCCCTGCTCGATGACGCCGCGGTCGGTCAGTCCAACCGCATCGGCCGGGTTTTTCGAGACCATGGCGACGGCCTGCGGCAGGGAAATGCCTTCGACGACATCGCCGAGGAAGAACGCCGACTGGATCAGGCTGAAGGGAATGTAGTCGGACGACAAGATGTCGAGCAGGCCGTCGCTGGCCAGCGTACGGGCCGAGACATTGCCCGAATGCGAGGCGCCGCGCATGACGTTTGGCGCGCCCATCAGCACACCCATCCCGGCCTCTTTCGAGGCCCTTGCGGCCTCTTCCGTGGTCGGGAATTCGGCAACCCGCACGCCCTGCTCGATCGCTTCGTCGACATGGCCCGATGTGGCGTCGTCGTGGCTGGCCAGCACGATGCCGCGCTCCTGGCAGGCGGCGGCGATCACCGCCCGGTTCGGCGCCGAATTGCGCGCCGATTCGGCCATCCGTTTTTCGCAGAACACCTTGAAGTCGCGATCGGTCAGCTTCAGCTTGCGCTGGTAATAGTAGGCATAGGTTTCGAGATTGACGAACTGGCGCTGGCCTGGCGCATGATCCATCAGCGATGCCAGCTTAACCCGCTCGTCGCCGTCGAAATTGGCGAAAGCCCTGAGGCAGTCGGGTGCCGAAACCTCGCAGCGCAGGTGGATGAAATGGTCGGCGCGCAGACGGTCCTGCTTCACACTGTCCTCGATCGCGTCGGCCAGCTTGCGGATGTCGGCCGATGTCAGGTCGGCGTCTTCGTCCATGCCGACGCGCAAGGCGTCCAGCACGGTGGTGATGCCGGCGGTTGCCACCTGCGCGTCATGGGCGAGCACGGCGGCGATCGGATTCCAGCGCACCTTGGGCCGCGGCGCGTAATGGCCTTCGAGATGGTCGGTGTGCAACTCGACCAGCCCGGGAATAATATAGTCGCCGCCCATATCCTCGCCGATGCGGCCAGAGCCAAGGCTTGCGCCGGCTTCGATGCCGGCGATAAAGCCGTCGCGCAGCACCAGCGAACCTTCGACGATCTCGTCGGCAAGCACGATGCGGGCATTGTGGAGAACAGTCTCGGCGGTCATTTCAGGCAGTCCTTCAGGCGGTTTTTCTGGCCGGGCGGCGCCCGAGCGCGTGATGCGAGAGCACCATGAACGGCGCACCCGGTTCGGTTTCGACAAACAAGGTCAGCGCATCCACCAGCACCTTCTGTTGCAGCACTTCCGCGAACAGGCTGTCGATCGCTGCGCGCAAACGCGGGCTCTCCTGTGACCCCGCCCGGCCGGAGAGCGTCATGTGGAAGCGAAAGGTTTCGAAGACATAGGGGTAGCCCCATTGGCAGAGATTGCGGAACTCGGCCGGCTTCAGCGAATCCGGGCTGCGCCGCTCGATTTCCGCCTCGCTCAGCGGTGCGCGAAACCGGTCGAAGTCGCGCACCACGTCATCGGCGAACCGGTTGAGCGCAGGCACTGGCCCTTCCGGCACCAGTGCGAAGAAGCCGTCGATCTGGCTGACCACGAGACGGGGAATGGTCACCACCGGCGTCACCTCGGCAAAAAGGTCGAGTGCGGCGCGCAGCGAGACTTCCGTCTCGTTGGCAGCCAGGCGGAACGGTGCTTTCAGCGTCGCATGGAAACCATAGCGGCGCGCCGAAGCGGTGTGGAAAGCCACTTCCGCCGCCGACAGGTCGGCCACCGCTTCGACCGGCCTCGTGGCGGCGCCAAACGGGTCGCGGCCCAGCCAGTCGGCGGCGATCCGCGCCAGTGGCTCGTCCTGCCGGGGAGTGAAATAGAGGGCGTAGCGCATGGAAAGTCCTTGTCAGCTTCGCTGCCATAGGTGATTTCCATGACGAATTGACGAAGCCTTGCTGGCTTTCAGGTAACAAAACGCTGCGGCGGGGTCATTAGCCGACGATTTTTTCGTGCTGGACCAGGGGGCGAGTGCTCACGCAGCGACCGATCAGGCCTTCATCAGCCATTCATGCTCGGGCGCATTGTGGAACTTCCACGTCCGCTTCGGTCCTGCCATGACGTTGAGATAATAGAGGTCGTAGCCATGGCAGGCGGCGCAGGGGTGATAACCCCTGGGTACCAGCACGACATCGCCATCCTCGATCGCCATTGCTTCGTCGAGCGCGCGATGGCCGTTCTTGTCGGCGTCGGTGTAGACGCGCTGGAAGGCAAAGCCCTGCGGCGGGTTGAGGCGGTGATAGTAAGTTTCCTCGAGGTAGGATTCAGCGGGCAGATTGTCCTGGTCGTGCTTGTGCGGCGGATAGCTCGACGTATGCCCCCCGGGCGTGATGACCTCGACCACCAGCAGCGAATCGGCCGGCTTGCCCTCCGGCAGGATGTTGGTGACATAGCGCGTGTTGGTGCCCTTGCCGCGCACCTCCTGGCCGAGATCGTCCGGTCCGATGACGCGAACCGGCAGGCCGCCGCCAAGGCCCGGCGCCGAGCAGACCGCGACTTCCAGTTCGGTGTCCGCGGTCACCGACCAGTCCGAACCCTCAGGCACGTAGACCGACCACGGCTTGCCCTCGAAGGGCGACATGCGCTCGCCGAGCAGGCCGAGCTCCTTGCCGCCGGCTGAAGCCTTGCCCTTGCCGGTGACGAACACCAGGCAGACTTCGCGATCCTCCGTCTTGCCGAAGGCGCTCTCGCCCGGCTTCAGCCGATGCAGGTCGAAACCGACATAGGTCCAGCCCGCGCTTTTCGGCGTCACATGGGCGACGCGACCGTGGCCCTTGTCGGCTTTGACGAGCAGCTTCGACATTTTTGTCTCTCCTATCGAAATCTTCGAGATCGGCCGAAGCCTCTCTAACTTCGTCATCCTAGGGCCTAGCAGGAGCGAAGCTCCGTCGCGGAGACCCTCGGATGACGAAGTTAGAAGCACTGGAAGCTAACCGCCGACGCATGCGATCAGTCACTCCTTCGGCTCGGGCCCGACCGGAGGCCTCGCCTCGTCAGCAGGCTTGTAGAGATAAAAAAACTGCCAGACGGCGTAGCCGGCGAAGCCGAGCGCGATCATGCCCCAGAACGGCGTGCCGGTGGCGAACTCGATGATCGACCAGATGACGCAGACCGCGACGACGGCGACACGCCGCCACAAAGGCCGGAAGAAGGGGTGTTCGGAATCTTTCATCGGGCCAATCTACAGCAATCGGCCTCGCCGGGAACCCGTCGCACCAGCCATTGGGAAACTAGACATTTGGAAAGCCTTGCGTCTCGACCGTGTATCCGGCCGCCGTCATGACGCGCATCAATTCCTTGTAGCCCACTTGCGCCATCCTGAGCGGCGGGTTCTTCTTCGGGTCCTGCTCGGCCTCGACCACGAACCAGCCCTCATAGCCATGGTCGGCGAAGCGCTGCACGATGGCGCCGAAGTCCAGCGAACCGTCGCCCGGCACGGTGAAGGCGCCGAGCGCCACCGCGTCGAGGAAGGACTGCTTCGTGCGGTCGAGCTTTTCGATCACCCCCATGCGGACGTCCTTCACATGCACATGGCTGATCCGGGTATGGTGGTTGTCGATGGCGCGCAGCACGTCGCCGCCGGCGAATGCCAGATGGCCTGCATCGAGCAGCAGCGGAATGCCGGCTCCGGAATAGCGCATGAAGGCATCGAGTTCCGGCTCGGTCTCGACCACCGCCGCCATATGGTGGTGGTAGGACAGCGGCATGCCTTGTTCGGCGCACCATTCGCCAAATTCGGTCAGGCGCTTCGCATAGGCTTTCATCTCGTCGTCCGACAGCTTCGGCTTGGTCGCCAGCGGCTTCGAGCGGTCGCCCTGGATCGAACGGCCAACCTCGCCATAGACGATGCAAGGCGCGTTCACCGCCTTGAACAGGTCGATCATCGGCTGGATGCGATCCTTGTTGTCGGCCATCTCCCCATCGACCAGCGTGCCCGAGAACCAGCCGCCGCACAGCGTGACGTCGGCGGCCTTCAGGATCGGCAGCATGATTTCGGGGTCATTGGGAAAACGCCGGCCCATCTCCATGCCGGTGAAGCCGGCCGAGCGCGACTGGCGCAGACATTCTTCCAGCGACACGTCATCGCTGAGCTCCGCAAGATCGTCGTTCCACCACGCAATGGGGGACATGCCCAGTTTGGCTTTCAAGTCGTCACTCCGGTCCTAAAACAGTTTCTTGCTCGTTGGCGCCGCCCCTCATCTGCCTGCCGGCATCTTCTCCCCGTGTAGAGACGGGGAGAAGGAGGAGCTTCGGCGCCTATATCAATCGCCGATGGTCTGCATCTGCCGCTTTTCATCATACGCCTTGCGCGCCGCGTTGACCTGCGGCCGCACTGACACTTCCGGCACCGCCACATCCCACCAGTGACCGCCGGCATCGGTGGAAACCAGGGGGCCGGTGTCGATGACGAGCACCGTGGTGCGCGTATTCTTCCTGGCTTGTGCCAGCGCGTTTTCCAGCCCGGCGATCGACGGCACTTTCTCGGCAATCGCCCCCATGCTCGCCGCATGCGCGGCGAAGTCGATGTCGGGCAGAACCTCGTGGCGCGAGTCCTTCAGCAGATTGTTGAAGTTGGCGCCGCCGGTCGCCATCTGCAGCCGGTTGATGCAGCCGTAACCGCGGTTGTCGAGCAGCACGATGGTCAGCTTGAGGCCGAGCATCACCGAGGTGGCGATCTCCGAATTCATCATCAGGTAGGAGCCGTCGCCGATCATGACGACGATCTCCTCGCCGGGCTTCGCCATCTTGGCGCCGAGCCCGCCGGCAATCTCATAGCCCATGGTCGAGAAGCCGTATTCGCCATGGTACGAGCCGGGCGCGCCCGCCTGCCAAAGCTTGTGCAATTCGCCCGGCAACCCGCCGGAGGCATTCAGCAGCGTCACACCGGAGCCCATGGCGCGCTGCACCGCGCCGATCACCTGCGCATCGGACGGATAGGCGGCATTGGTCGACGCCGTCACCTTGGCCGCCTCGACCGCCCAGGCCTTCTTGCCGGACGACGCATTGTCGGTCCAGCTTGCCGGCGCCTTCCAGTCCTTCAGCGCAGCACCGAGTTCCGCCAGGCCCTCGGCCGCATCGGCCACCAGCGGCAGGGCGCGGTGCTTGCCGGCATCGAAGGGCTGCACGTTGAGTCCGATGATGGTCTTGCCCGAATTCTTGAACAGCGCCCACGAACCGGTGGTGAAA
>NZ_RZPL01000036.1:0-16299 GCF_004022805.1 Mesorhizobium sp. M7A.F.Ca.CA.002.04.1.1
ATGCCGCGCCGTGCCGCATCGATCGTGTCGGTGGCGCGCGAAAGCGCCAGCTGATCGTAGTAGTCCGATGGCGTGATCGAGCGTGCGGCATCCTCGACACGCGGAATGCGGAAGGCATCGCTGACGGCGAAGAACGCCTTGGCCGCGGCGACGATATCGGCGCCGGCGGTGCGCGCCGTCAGCGCGATGTCGGGGATGAGTTCCGCCACCTCGCTCAGTGCCAGCTGCCCGGCCAAGCTTTCCGGCGCGCCGGCCTTGAACAGCCCATGCCGCTTCTCCTCGATGCGCTCGCGTGAAAAGGCCGGCAGCAGCGAAACGAGCTTGGGCTCCAGCGCCTTGCGGGCTTCCTGCAACTCGGCAATGCGCTGGCTGAGGGGTGCCGTGCCGGCATCGTTCTTCAGATACCAGCCGCTGGTCACATAGATCAGCCGGCTGACCATCTGATAGAGATCGAGCTGCACCTGGCCGTCGATCTGGTTGTCGAGCGCGTCGATCTCGCGATAGAGCGCCGGCAAGGCAAAACCGTCACGCACCACCGCGAAGGTCCGCACCACGTCGGCGGCGGTGCGCCCGGTGGCCTCCTGCAGCCGGTTGACGAAGGATGGGCCGCCGCGATTGACCAGATCGTTGGCGACGACCCGTGTGATGATCTCGCGGCGCAGCCTGTGGCCATGGATCTCGGCGGCGTATTTCTTCGCCATCTGGTCGGGAAAATAGCCCATCAGGTCGCGGTCGAAATGCGCGTCATCAGGCACGTCGCTGGCGACGATGTCGGAAAACAGCACAATCTTGGCATAGGCGAGCAGCACGCCGAGTTCGGCTCTGGTCAGCGGTTCGCCACGCGCTTCGCGCTCGGCCAGCGCTGCCGGCGACGGCAGCGTCTCGACGGCACGGTCGAGCAGGCCGCGCGCCTCCAGCGCCGTCATGAAGCGGCTCTGATGCGCGATGTCGGCGAGGCCGCGCTTGCGGGCGATCGAAAGCGCCAGCGTCTGCTGGTAGTTGTTGGACAGCACCAGCGAGCCGACCTCCTCGGTCATCTCGGCCAGCAGCTTGTTGCGTGCCGGGCGTGTCAACGACCCCTTGCGCATGGCGGAAGCCAGCGCGATCTTGATGTTGACCTCGACGTCGGAGCAGTTGACGCCGCCCGAATTGTCGATGGCGTCGGAGTTGCAGCGGCCGCCATTCATGCCGAACTCGATGCGCGCCCGCTGCGTGACGCCGAGATTGGCGCCCTCGCCGATCACTTTCGCCCGGACGTCGAGCGCGGTGATGCGAATGGCATCGTTGGCGCGGTCGCCGACCTCGGCATTGGTCTCGGTCGATGCCCTGAGATACGTGCCGATGCCGCCGAACCACAGAAGATCGACCGGCGCTTTGAGGATGGCGGTCATGATCTCGACCGGCGTGGCGGTGGTCTTGGCCAGGCCGATCGCCGCCGCCGCCGCCGCCGGCAAGGTGATCGATTTCTGGTTGCGCGAGACGATGATGCCGCCTTCCGACAGTTTCGTCTTGTCGTAGTCCTGCCAGCTCGAACGCGGCAGCGCGAACATGCGCTCGCGCTCGGCCATCGAGGCTGCCATGTCGGGATCGGGATCGATGAAGATGTCGCGATGGTCGAAGGCCGCGATCAGCCGGGTTTTCGGGGACAAAAGCATGCCGTTGCCGAACACGTCGCCCGACATGTCGCCGACCCCAACGACGGTGAAGGACGAGGTCTGGATGTCGCGGTTGATCTCGCGGAAATGCCGCTTGACCGCTTCCCAGGCGCCCTTGGCGGTGATGCCCATCTTCTTGTGGTCATAGCCGGCCGAGCCGCCGCTGGCGAAGGCGTCGTCGAGCCAGAAGCCGTGCTTCTCCGAGATCGCGTTAGCGGTATCGGAGAAGGTCGCCGTGCCCTTGTCGGCGGCAACGACGAAATACGGATCGTCCGGGTCGCGTCTGATAACGCCGGCCGGCGGGATGACGCCGTCGAGGCCGATATTGTCGGTGATCGACAGCAGGCTGGAGACGAAGTTCTTGTAGGCCGAAGTACCGGCCTCGAAGATCGCGTCGCGGCCAGCGCTCATCGGCAGCTTCTTCGGATAGAAGCCGCCCTTGGCGCCCACCGGCACGATGACGGCATTCTTGACCTGCTGTGCCTTGACCAGGCCGAGCACCTCGGTGCGGTAGTCCTGGGCGCGGTCGGACCAGCGCAGGCCGCCGCGCGCCACCGGACCGAAGCGCAGATGCAGACCTTCGACCTCGGAGCCGTAGACGAAGATCTCCCGCCACGGCCGCGGCGCCGGCAAGCCCTCGACCGCGTGCGAGTCCAGCTTGATCGCCAGCGACTGGCCCTTTTCTTTCGTATCGGCAACGAAATGATTGGTGCGCAGCGTGGCTTCGATCAGATTGAGGTAGCGCCGGATGATGGTGTCGTCGTCGATGTTCGGCACATCCTCCAGCGCATCCTTGATCTTGGCCTTGAGATGCTTTGCGGCCACCACGCCTTCGGTCTCGGCTGTCGGGCCAAGCCGGGCGATGAACAGCGCATGCAGGCCACGCGCTATGTCGGGATAGCGGTTGAGCGCGGCGGCGATGAAATCCTGGCTTTGCGGAATGCCGACCTGCTGCAGATAACGGCCATAGGCGCGCAGGATGGTGATCTCGCCAGACCACAGGCCGGCGGTCTGGGCGAGGCCGTTATAGCCGTCATTGTCGACGTCGCCGCGCCAGACGGAGAGGAACGCATCTTCGAACAGCGCGCCGCCATCGGTCAGGTCGATCGGCTGGCCGTAGCTGTTCTCAAGCTCCATGTCATGAATAAAGACTAAGCCGGGCCGATCACTATTGATCGTGCCGACCTGGTCGTCGCCGACCTCGAAAGTGCGCTCGCTGATGACGCGGAAGCCGATGTTTTCCAGCACCGGCACGCGGCGCGACAGCGCCACCGGGCTGCCGTGGTGATAGATCTTCAGCGATGCCTGGTGCGGCTTCTGCTCGGCATGGCGATAATAGTCGATGGCGATCGGATTGCCGGCGCTGATCTTGGCAATGCGCCCGGCATCGGCCAGCGCCACCGCCGCGCTGAACGAATCGCGGTAGCTTTCCGGCAGCCGCGCGGCAATCGCCTTCAAAGCCTGGTCGCCGCCACTGGCCTCGGCCGCATCGGAAAGGGCGTCCTCCCAGGTACGCACGATGTCGCGGATCGCCGCCTCTATCGTCGCTTGCTCGACCTTCGGCGTCTTGCCGCCGGAGCGGCCGATGATGAAGTGCACGCGCGCCAGCCCGCCCTCGGGAAAGGCCGGGTAGTAGGCCGACAGCCGGCCTTCGAATACGGTTTTCAGATAGGAGCCAATCTTCTCGCGCACGACGCTGTCGTAACGGTCGCGCGGCACGAAGACGAGGATTGAGACGAAACGGTCGAACTGGTCGGCGCGCACCAGCGCCCGCACGCGTGGCCGCTCGACCAGGCCCAGAATGGCGGCGGCATGTTTGCGCAGGATCGGCACCGGCACCTGGAACAGCTCGTCGCGCGGATAGCTTTCCAGCACGTTGATCAGCGCCTTGCCGGAATGATCGTGCCGGTCGAAGCCGGACTTGGCGATGATGGTTTCGGCCTTGGACCTGAGATACGGGATCTTCATCACCGAGCGCGTGTAGGCGGTCGAGGTGAACAGGCCGACGATGCGCAATTCGCCCGCGAGCGTACCCTTGGCGGTGTAGGTCTTGATGCCGATGTAATCGAGATAGATGCGGCGGTGCACGGACGACTTGGCATTGGCCTTGGTGACGATCAGCGGCTCCGGCCCATGCAGGAAGGCGCGGATCTCCGGCGTCGTCGTTACCGCTTCGGTGCCGCGCCTGAGCACCAGCACGTCGGGATCGGACAGGATGCCGAGGCCAGGCTTTTCAGCGCGCTCCAGCGTGCCGCTTTCCTCGCCGCCGGTGTATTTGAACTCGCGCATGCCAAGGAAGGTGAAATTGTCGTCGCGCAGCCACTCCAGGAAGGCGAGAGCCTCGGCAACGCTCTTCTTGTCGAGCGGCACGGCCGTATAGCGGAATTCCGAGATCGCCTGATCGAGGCGGGCCAGCATTGGCCTCCAGTCGTGAACGGCGGCATGAACCTGGCCAAGGATCTTGCGCAGCCGCTCGCTCAATCCGCTCGCCTGCTCGGATGTCAGCCGCGGGATGTGGACATGGATGACGCTCAGCCGGTCGTGGCTGCCATCGTCCTTGGCGAAATTGCCGTCGCCGAGGATTTCTTCCACGCCGCCCTTGCCGTGGCGCACGACGATAACCGGATGGGTGACCAGGGTCGGTTCGCCCGATGTCTCGGTGATCTCGCCGAGGATGGAATCGAACAGGAACGGCATGTTGTCGTTGACGACCGTGACAACCGTCATCGGGCGGCCGTCTCGCACAACGCCCGAATCGGCATCGACGGCGACGACGCACTCGCCTTTCCTGTGAGTGGCGACTGCCTGGCCGGCGAGATCGGCAGCCCGCTCCAGGTCGGCCACATCGTAGGGAGCAATGTCTTCAGCTGGCGCGCGGGCGAGCAGATAGTCTGCAAGCCTGGCTGGCCTTTCCTCCGCTTTAAGCGCTGCCGTGGCTTTTTTCTTCGGCTTGCTCGCGGATTTCACGCTGGCCATGACGCACGTCCCTCCCGTCGAATGCTTTTACGACTATGGTAGCAGATGACCGCTGTTTGGCGACAAAGGTTTGACGGCTTGCCAAGAATTATCGGAATTTGGCGACAAGATGCCGCGCAACGAGGAGAAATGACCCATGACCGGCAAAATCAGCGCGCTTGATCTTGGCCAGGGAGAGCTGAGCGAGGCGACAAAAACCTATTTCGCCAAATGCGAGGAGAAGCTCGGCCTCGTCCCCAACGTGCTCAGGGCCTATGCCTTCGACGACAAGAAGCTGCGCGCCTTCACCGACATGTACAACGATTTGATGCTGGGTGAGTCCGGCCTGTCGAAGCTGGAGCGCGAAATGATCGCGGTCGCCGTCTCCTCGATCAATCATTGCTACTATTGCCTGACCGCGCACGGCGCGGCGGTGCGCCAGCTCTCCGGCGATCCGGCGCTCGGCGAAATGATGGTGATGAATTTCCGCGCCGCCGATCTTTCGCCCAGGCAGACGGCAATGCTCGAATTCGCCGTCAAGCTGACGCAAGAGCCGGCCAAGATCGTCGAGGCCGACCGGGGCGCGCTGCGTCAGGCCGGCTTCACCGATCGCGACATCTGGGACATCGCCTCGACCGCTGCCTTCTTCAACATGTCGAACCGCGTGGCCGCGGCAATCGATATGCGGCCGAACGACGAATACCACGCCATGGCAAGGTGACGGATTGCGGCAGGATCCAGACCGGGGCGTTATATTAGCAGTGTCGCATTCTCGTTGCTTGTTTGCCGGTTTGGTCCGATGATCGGCAGGCGGCATGACCGCATGCCGGTTCGATGCCGCTCACCAAGGGAGGAGAACATGGCGAAGTATCTCTACGTCTATCATGGCTCGGGCAAGATGCCGACCGACGAGGCCGAGCGGAAGGCCGCAATGGACGCCTGGAACGGCTGGTACGGCAAGCTCGGCTCGGCTGTGGTCGACGGCGGCAATCCGGTCGGCATGTCGAAGATGGTGCTGCCCGGCGGCAAGGTCGAGAACAATGGCGGCAGCAATCCGGCCGCCGGCTACACGATCGTCGAAGCGAAAGACATCGACGATGCCGTCGCCAAGGCCAAGGACTGCCCGATCCTGATGAACCCGGCCTTCAGCGTCGAGATCGCGCCGATCATTGAAGTGATGTGACGCGCCGGCTCAGGACCGCGTCGCTATGGCGGCCGCCGCACCGGCCATCGTCGTGGCGCTGATGCGATTGGCGATCTTCATGGCGCGCTTGCTCTTCAAAAGCTTGCGCGCCTGTGATGCGGCGAGCACCCAGGCGAGATCGATGGCGACCAGCACCACGGCCATGGTCGCCGTCAGCTCGACCCAGCCGACGATGCTGACCGAAGCGAGGTCGATGATGGTCGGCAGCAGCGCCAGGTAGAACATCATGATCTTGGGATTGCCGAGCGTCACCGCCATGCCGGCGAAGAACAGTTTTATCGCCGAATCCTCGCGCGGCATCTCGCCCTCTTTTGCATCGACAGGCGCGGTCCACATCTTCCAGGCGAGGTAAGCGAGATAGGCAACGCCGACCCATTTCACCACGACGAAGGCGAAATGGAAGGTCTGCGCCACGACAGCCAGCCCGAACACCGCCAGCGATAGCCAGATGCCCTCGCCGATCCACATGGCGAGCAGGAACGGGAACACGTCGCGAAACCCTTTCGAGATGACGCGGGCGACAAGCGCCGCGATCGATGGCCCAGGCGAGCCCGCGGCAACGAACAGAGCGGCGGCGAAAATCAGGAGCGAGGTGGGGTGCATAACCGGGTCTCTGGTTGAAAACCTTCGATTTCGGATATTAACGCAAGTGGCTCGGCTGCGGTAGCACCGACAAAAGACCCTTGTCGGTCCGGCATGTCGCGGCTAGAAAGGCCATCGCGAAACAATTTTGAGCTTCACTTTGCCTACGTAACCGCCGGTCTCGCCAACTCCCCCGACACACTGCATGACACCGCATTTGCGGTATCTGTTTTCATGTTCATGTGTTCTTCTGGGCGGCGGTTCGAGACCGGTTTGGCACTGCTGAACCGTTGTTGCGCGCTGCCGCCCGTGACATCCGATTTCCAATCATAGCAAGCGACCGCCACGCCGCGCCCGCATGGGCATCTCGACATCGCCGGCCTGATGAACTTCCCGACGGGAAGGGCTTATCGGCATGTCTGGACTTCTGCGTATCCACTGGGCAATCGCACCCCAGACCGCACCTCGACCGCTCATCAATTGCAACCGCTGCGGCACCGTGAGGGCCTATTGCAGCAGCGGAAAGTTCCGCGTCAACGCCAATGGCAAACGCATCGACGTGTGGCTGATCTATCGCTGCATCGACTGCGACAATTCCTGGAATTTCGGCATTTTCGAACGCTGCAACCGCCGCGACATCGACCCGGCGCTGCTGGCGGCGCTCGAAAGCAACGATCCTGCACTCGCTCACCGTCATGCCTTCGATGCGGTGGCGTTGCGCAACCGGATCGGGCGCGTCGAGGAGTTCTCCGATGTCAGCGTTCACAAGCGCAGGCTCGGCGACACCAGGGAAGCCGCGACCGTGTTGGAACTCCAGCTCGGGCTCGAAATGCCGACATCGCTGCGGCTCGACCGGCTGCTCGCAAGCGAACTCTGCATCTCGCGATCACGGCTTCAGGCGCTGGAGGAGAAGCGGCTGCTCATCGTTGACCCGGATGGAGCAAAGGCCCTGCGCAAGCCGGCCCGTGCGGGAAACACGATCCGCATCGATCTGGCCGGCGAGGCCGATCGGCAGGCCATCATCGCGGCTGCCGGTGGATGAACGAAAAAGGGGCGGAACACTGGTTGCTCCGCCCCTCTCCGCTGTTGGAAAAAATAAGAGCTTACGCCGCGCCGACCACCTTGGACGACTTCTCGAACCGCTTGCGCTCGTTCGGATCGAGATAGAGCTTGCGCAGCCGAATGGTCTTCGGCGTCACTTCGACCAGCTCGTCGTCCTGGATCCAGGCCAGCGCGCGTTCCAGCGTCATGCGGATCGGCGGGGTCAGCTTGACCGCCTCGTCCTTGCCGGCGGCACGGATGTTGGTCAGCTTCTTGCCCTTGAGCACGTTCACTTCAAGGTCATTGTCGCGGCTATGGATACCGATGATCATGCCCTGATACACCTTGACGCCCGGATCGATGACCATCGGGCCGCGATCTTCCAGGTTCCACATGGCGTAGGCGACCGATTCGCCCTGTTCGTTGGAAATCAGCACGCCATTGGTGCGGCCTGGCAGCTCGCCCTTGTAGGGCTCATAGGCATGGAAAAGCCGGTTCATCACGGCGGTGCCGCGCGTGTCGGTCAAAAGCTCCGACTGGTAGCCGATCAGGCCACGGGTCGGCGCATGGAAGACAATGCGCTGACGATTGCCGCCGGATGGGCGCAGTTCGACCATCTCGGCCTTGCGCTCGGACATCTTCTGCACGACGACGCCGGCATGCTCCTCGTCGACGTCGATGACGACTTCTTCGACCGGCTCCAGCAATTCGCCATTCTCGCCCTTCTGCATGACGACGCGCGGACGCGACACGGCGATTTCAAAGCCTTCGCGCCGCATCGTCTCGATCAGCACGGCCAGCTGCAATTCGCCGCGGCCGGAGACGAAGAACGAATCCTTGTCAGGCGATTCCTCGATCTTCAGCGCGACATTGCCTTCGGCTTCGCGCAGCAGGCGGTCGCGGATGACGCGGCTGGTCACCTTGTCGCCTTCGGTGCCGGCCAGCGGACTGTCGTTGACCAGGAACGACATGGTCACGGTCGGCGGATCGATCGGCTGCGCATGCAGCGGTTCGCTCACGCTCGGGTCGCAGAACGTGTCGGCGACGGTGCCCTTCGACAAGCCGGCAATGGCGACGATGTCGCCCGCCTGCGCTTCTTCGATCGGCTGGCGCTCAAGGCCGCGGAAGGCCAGGATCTTGGAAATACGGCCGGTTTCGATCTGAGTACCGTCATGGTGCAGCACCTTGACCGGCTGGTTGGCCTTCAGCGTGCCGCTCTCGATGCGGCCGGTGATGATGCGGCCGAGAAACGGATTGGCTTCCAGGATGGTGCCGATCATGCGGAACGGACCGGGATGAACGGTCGGCTCCGGCACATGCTTGATGACGAGGTCGAACAGGGGCGCCAACTGCTGGTCCTTCGGTCCTTCCGGATTTTCCGAAACCCAGCCATCGCGGCCTGAGCCGTACAGAATCGGGAAGTCGAGCTGCTCGTCGGTGGCGTCGAGCGCTGCGAAGAGGTCGAACACCTCGTTGACCACCTCGACATGACGGGCGTCCGGGCGATCGATCTTGTTGATGACGACGATCGGCTTCAGGCCGACCTTGAGCGCCTTGCCGACGACGAATTTGGTCTGCGGCATCGGCCCTTCGGCGGCATCGACCAGCACGATGGCTGAGTCCACCATCGACAGGATGCGTTCGACCTCGCCACCGAAATCGGCGTGGCCGGGGGTGTCGACGATGTTGATGCGGGTATCCTTCCAGTCGACCGAGGTCGCTTTGGCCAGGATGGTGATGCCGCGCTCCTTTTCGAGGTCGTTGGAATCCATGGCGCGCTCGGCCACGCGCTGATTGTCTCGGAAGGAGCCGGACTGCTTCAAAAGCTGGTCGACCAGGGTGGTCTTTCCATGGTCGACGTGCGCGATGATCGCGATATTACGGATTTTCATGTTCTGGTCTCGGAAGCGTTGCAGGCAGCAGGCCAAAAGGCGCTGCCTCTTTCGGTTGCGCGGCTCATACAGGGTTTTTCGCAGTTGCGAAAGAGGAGGCGCGTCACCAAATACTCATCAAATCTTAAGCATCTGCGTGTGAGATGATTTTGTTAACCAAGGCGGGAACCCCTCGGGGCCCGGGCAGTTCGAACGTCATGACCGATAAACTCAACCGATTCTGGCCGCTCATCGCCTCTGTTGCCTTCGCCGTCCTGCTGGCGGCCAACGCCGCGCAGTCGGCCGCGACGACGAAGGAATCACGGCCTGCCTTGCCGTCAGAGGCACAGTCGGCCGAGCAGATTTTCGCCGACGCGCCCGACGGCGTCGACCCGGTGGTGACCGGCCCGGTCAGCGCCGCCTTCAAGCAGCGGCAGGACGCCGCCAACTGCGACAGCGCCGTCTGGCCGAATATCCCCATGGTCTGCTACCCGGACTAAGGCATCGCGCGCCCTAGACGCGCGCGACACCTTTCCATCAGCGCGCGCTTATGCCGACCGCACCGGGTCGAGCGTCACCTTGTAGAGTTCATTGTCGTCGCGATCCATCAGCCGCACCGTCATCTGCTCGCTGGCGCCTGAAATATCGACCAGCCCGAAGAATTGCAGACCTGCCGAGGGCGGCAGGTTCTGTCCCTGTTCGGCGGTCGGCGCCTTGATGAACTTCAGCTCCGGACCGAACGTCATGTCGAAATCGTTCGGCCCGAACGTTCCGGCATGGATCGGACCCGAAACGAATTCCCAGAACGGATTGAAATCCTGGAACTGCGCCTTGTCCGGGTTGTAATAATGCGCGGCCGTGTAATGCACGTCGGCGGTGAGCCAGACGGTGTTGCTGATGCCGGCATTCTTGATGAAGCGCAGCAGGTCGGCGATCTCGAGCTCACGCCCTTTTGGCAAGCCATTGTCGCCATTGCTGACTGCTTCGGCACCAACCTTCTTGGTGCCGTCGTCCCAGACGACGAGGCCGAGCGGCATGTCGGCGGCGATGATTTTCCAGGTCGCCTTCGAATTCGCCAGTTCGCGCTTCAGCCATTTCGTCTGCTGTTCGCCGAGCATGCGCGATTGCGGCGTCATCTCATCCTGCATGTCGGGACCATTGGGGCCGCGATAGGAGCGCATGTCGAGGAAGAACACGTCGAGCAGCGGCCCGTAGGCGATCTTGCGATAGACGCGGCCGGGCTCGGAAGGTTCGTAGCGGATCGTCGTCATCTCGTGGAAAGCCCGCGCCGCACGGGCCGCCAGCACGTGGATGGATTTTTCCGAATAGCGGCTGTCGGCGCTGAGATCCTTCGAATCCGACCAGTTGTTCAGGACTTCATGGTCGTCCCACTGGTAGAAAGTCGGGCAGATGGCGCTGAGGCCGAGCACGTTCCTGTCCATCATGTTGTACTTCCACTGGTCCCGGTATTCGTCCAGCGTCTCGGCAACCTTGCGTTTGCCGTCGATCAGCACGACGTTCTTCCACTTGCCGCCGCCGGGCAGGTCGACCTCGTCCTTCATGGCGCCGTCGGCATAGATGGTGTCGCCCGAATGCAGGAAGAAGTCGGGCGTGTGCTTGCCGATCGTGGCGTAGGTCTTCATGCCGGTCTCATCGATGCCCCAGCCCTGGCCGGCGGTGTCGCCCGACCAGGCAAAGCGGATGTCGCGCTTCGAGGCCGGCGCCGTCCTGAAGCGCCCGATGATCGGCTCGGAAACGGCGTTGATGTCGGCGAGATCGGCTGCCGTCATGCGATAGAAGATATCCTGGTCCGAAGCGAGGTCGGTGAGCAGCCGCTTGACGGTGTAGTCGCTGGCCGGCGACGTATCGAGCGGCGCCAGGCGTGTCGCAGTGGCGAAGTTCTCCGTCGACGACACTTCGAACATGACGCGCGACGGGCGATCGGTGCGCGTCCACACCATGCCGCTGGTTGCGTCGACATCGCCGGACTGGACGCCATGGGTGAAGGCCGGCCGCTGACTGGCGCGCGAATAGTAGGGCAGCACCAGGCTCGAGACGCCGGCCAGGCCAACGGCGCTGGCGGAGGTGACGAAAGCGCGGCGAGTCATCGAAAGCTTGTTCACGGCTGTCTCCTGGATGGCTTGAACGGTGCCACCAAAATCCAGCGTCAATGTTTCAGGGACATCTCGGGATCATGAAGTTTTTCTGACGATCAACAGGCGGGTGGGCGTTTGCGCGGACGGCGAAGCTGCCGATCTTCCTCCGTGTGGGGGAGATGGCAGCTTGGCCGGTAGCGTCTCTCCCTACGCCGCCTGCGGCTCCGGCTCGAATGCCGGCTTGCTGGTGTTGATCAGCAGCGAGATACAGGCAGCGGCTATTGCCGTCATGCCGGCGATCAGGAAGGCCAGTTCGTAATTGCCCTGCAACTCGCGCATGGTGCCACCGAAGGCGGCGGCGGTCGCCGCACCGATCTGGTGGCCGGCGACGATCCAGCCGAACACGATCGGCCCACTGCGATCGCCGAACGCCTCATTGGCGAGCCTCAGAGTCGGCGGCACGGTGGCGATCCAGTCGAGACCGTAGAGCACGGCGAAGATGATCAGGCTGGTCGCTGAGAAGCCGGAATAGGGCAGGTAGATCAGCGACAGGCCGCGGATGCCGTAATAGACGCCGAGCAGCTTGCGCGGGTCGAAACGGTCGGTGAGCCAGCCCGACAATGTCGTGCCGATCAGATCGAAAATGCCCATCATCGACAGCAGGCCGGCGGCCTGCACCTCGCCGATGCCCATGTCGCCGCAAAACGCGATCAGATGCGTGCCGACCAGCCCGTTGGTGGTGAAGCCGCAGACGAAGAAGGTGGCGAACAGATACCAGAACACCCGCGTGCCGGCGGCACGGCGCAGCGTCGAGAACGTATGCGCCAGAAAGTTGCCCTGTGACGCAGGCGGCGTCGGCGGCACATCGTCAGCCTCGGCGCCATAGCGCACCATGCCGATCGATGCCGGCCGCTCCGGCACCAGCAGCCAGACCAGCGGTATCAGGGCAGCGGTCGCGATCGCGACCGCAATGACAACCGGCTGCCAGCCGCCCGACTGTGCCAGAGCGGCGATCAGCGGCAGGAACACCAGCATGCCCGAGGCACTGGAGGCCGACATCAATCCCATGACAAGGCCGCGATTGGTCTTGAACCAGCGATTGACGATGGTCGCGCCGAGCACGCTGGCGACGGCACCGGAACCAATGCCCGAGAACACGCCCCAGGTGATGAACAGATGCCACGGCTTGGTCATCAGCAGGCTGAGCATGGTCGAGCCCGACATCACCACCAGCGAGGCGAGCAGCGTGCGGCGCAGCCCGATGCGCTCCATCAGGGCTGCGGCAAATGGCCCCGTCAAACCGTAAAGCAGAATGCCGACACCGGCGGCCAGGGAGATGACGTCGCGGCGCCAGCCGAAACTGTTCTCGAGTGGCAGCATCATGACCGAGGGTGCGGAGCGCAGGCCAGCCGCGACCAGCAGGCTGAGGAAGATGACGCCGACCACGACGAAAGCGTAGCGCTGGCCAAAGGGGCGAGATTGAGTTATCATGTTACTGACCGGTACGTTGCAGGGTGGGAACATGTATACGTACCGATCGGTAACATTGTCAATCGAGTCACACGATGCCAACCGACAAAAATATTGAACTGACCATCAGCGACGGTCATGCATCCGCTCCGCCGAAAGCCGCCAAGAAGATCCTCGATGTGGCCTATGACCTGTTCTACCGGCGCGGCATCAGGGCGATCGGCGTCGACGAGATCGTCAAGCGTGCCGGCGTCACCAAGCCCAGCCTCTACCGCAGCTTTCCGTCCAAGGACGAACTGGCCGCTTCCTATCTCAGGCAATATGACCGTGAATACTGGGAGCGCTTCGACGAGGCGGTCGCCGCTCATCCCGGCGACCCGCGCGCTCAGATCAAGGCTTTCCTGACCCGCATCGGCAAGCGCACGCAGGTGGCGGACTATCGCGGCTGCGGCATGACCAATGCGGCGGTCGAATATCCCGACCACAGCCACCCGGCTCGCGTGGTCAGCGAGGCCAACAAGCAGGAACTGCGCCGCCGCCTGCGCGCCATGGCGGCTGCGATGGGCGCGCAAGACCCAGACACGCTCGGCGACGGCCTGCTGCTGCTGATCGAGGGCGCCTATATCAGCGGCCAGTTGTTCGGCCTCGGCGGTCCGGCGCAAGCGGTTGCCCGCAATGCCGACCTGCTGATCGAAGCCAGCTTGAAGAAATAGCGTTTGGCGCTACGCTGCGGCGGCTTGCAACGGAGATTGACCGCCATGCGTGCCATTCTGATCCCGCTTGTCCTGGTCGGTCTCGGTCAGGCGGCGCAAGCCGACGGCATTTCCAGCGCCTACACCGATCTGGATTCGAAAACGGACTGCGTGACCTACGCGCAGGCAGAAGAAGGCGACGGCGACTGGGCCGAACTCGCCTGTTCAGGCTATCGCGGCTATCCCGTACTGATCGCCTATGACGACGCCCGTGAATCGCTGTTCTACGGTTTTCCGCCCGGCGGCGACATGACGACGGTCTGGGAAAGCTTTTCCGGCCTCAATTCGTCCGGAGCCAAAGTCGAATGGCGCATCGAAACCAAGGGCGACACGGCAGTGCCCTATGCCGTCATCCATCGCCGCTCGATCAGCAATCCCGAGGACGAGAAAAAGCCGACCGAGGTGCTGCTCGTCGCCAAGGTCGGCCAGATGGACGCCCGCGACGGCTGCACCGTCGGCCTGGTGCTGGCCACCGGCAATCCCGTCGCCAACGACCAGGCGCGCAAGCTTGCCGACGACAAGGCACGCACCTTCGCCTGCGGCAAGGACAGACACACCGTCATCGGCAAAGTGCCGGCCTTCGGCCGGGTCGACAACTGACCGGTCGGGCTACTTGCTCGCCTTGGCCCGCTCGATCGCGTCGACGATCATCTTCTTGGCGTATTTGGAATCGTGCCAGCCTTCGATCTTGACCCATTTGCCGGGCTCGAGATCCTTGTAGTGCTCGAAGAAGTGCTGCACCTGCTGGCGCGTAATGTCGGGCAGCTGAGTGTATTCGGTGACGTTCTCGTAACGCAGCGTCAGTTTTGGCGACGGCACGGCGATGATCTTCTCATCCTGGCCGGCATTGTCTTCCATGATCAGCACGCCGATCGGCCGCACGTTGATGACGCAGCCCGGCACCAGCGCGCGCGTGTTGCAGACCAGCACGTCGATCGGATCGCCGTCGCCCGACAGCGTGTGCGGCACGAAGCCGTAATTGCCGGGGTAGCGCATCGAGGTGTGCAGGAAGCGGTCGACGAACAGCGTGCCGGCCTCCTTGTCCATCTCGTACTTGATCGGCTCGCCGCCGATCGGCACCTCGATGATGACGTTGACGTCCTCAGGCGGATTCTTTCCGCTGGCTATGGCTTCAATGCGCATGGCTTAAATCCCTCTCTCGATGGACGATCGATAGCGGGCGGCGCGTCATGGTGCAATGCGGCGAATGGTGCTGGGTGCGAATGGAACGCCCAATTGCCGAAAGGCCGGGTTGTCATTCCCAGACGAAAGCGACCTTCTTCAGCGCCTTTTGCTCGAAGATCTCGACGCCCTCGGCGACATCGCGGCCACCGGCGCCGGCATAGAAGGCAAGCGCGTTCTGGTTGTCCTCCAGCGCCCACACGACCATGCCTTTCAGCCCGTGATCGGCCAGCCGCGCCTTGGCCGCCGAAAACAGGCGGCTGCCGAGCCCGATGCCCTGATATTCCGGGCGCAGGTACAATTCGTAGATTTCGCCCTGCTGGCGCAGTTCACGGGCGCGGTTCTTGCCGATCGTCGCATAGCCGGCGATCTTGCCGCCGATTTCGACGACCAGAACGGTGGCGGCGCGGCGAATCGCATTCGCCCACCAGTCGGCGCCACGGCGGTTGATCATCGATGTCAGGGTCCGGTGCGGAATGATGCCGGAATAGGCGCCGCGCCAGGCCTCCAGATGCACCTCGGCGATGGCACTGGCATCGCGCGGGTCGGCTTTCCGGATGTCGATCGTCAGCGTATTCATGATTTGTTAACCATAAACCCGCATCGCCCGATTGCAAGGGTCCGGGCCGCCAGCCGGCTGCTTTCTCACAGGCGATCACCGCCCTGGTGAGGGGCCTTCAAGACTTCTGTGGAAAGGCTCAAATCTCGACGAGATGGTCGTCGAGCTCGTTGCTGTCGCCCGCAGTGACCGGGAAATGCTCGGCCAGCACCGCACCCACCAACTCGATCGCCTTGACGAAGCCGTCGGCAAGCCGGTCGTCGCCGGCATGCGCGGTAAGGTCGCGCACGACGCCGTCCCAGACATGCTGGCCGACCTTGGCGTCGATACCCGAATCGGCAACCACCTCGGCATAGCGCTCGGCGATCGAGACGAAGACCAGCACGCCGGTGCGCGCCGTGGTGCGGTGGACGTTGCGGGCGAGGAACTGCTTGATCGCGTTGGCGTGCGCCGCCTGGTAGCGCAGCCGCCTCGGCACCAGGTGGATGCGCATACCAGGCAGCGCCCACAACAAGGCCAGCACGCAGGCAAGCGCCAGGAGCTGGGCGAGGACGAAATGCGGCAGCCGGATCGACAGCCACCAGGCCTCCAGACCGTAGCCGACCGCCAGGCTGACGAACAGCATGCACACGGTCGCCATGAAGGCGGCCGGGAAGAAATAGCCGTCGCTGGCATGCGCCACGACACAGTAGATTTCGCCGTCGGTTTTCTCCTCGGCGGCGTGGATCGCGGTTGCGATGCGCTCATGATCCTGCGGGCTGATTGGTCGTGTTGCCATGATCTGTCTCACCAGCTTCCTGAAGAACCGCCACCACCCGACGAGCCGCCGCCACCGGAAAATCCGCCACCGCCGCTTGACCCCGAAGACCAGCCGCTGCCCGACGACGAACCGGTTGTCCAGCCAGTGCCCGAGTACCCGCTCGGCCCGCGGC
>NZ_RZPL01000370.1:0-5486 GCF_004022805.1 Mesorhizobium sp. M7A.F.Ca.CA.002.04.1.1
GTCGAAGAGCGCCATGCCGGTAACCTCCACTTCGATCACCCCGTTCGGCATCGGCACGTAGAGCGTGTCGCCCATCCGGTCGCGGCCGCCGGCGACCAGCGCCAGCGCGATCGAGCGGCCGCAATTTTCCGACCAGTAGCTCGAGGTGACGTGACCGATCATCTTCATCGGGATCGCCTGCTTGGGGTCGGCGACGATCTGCGCGCCTTCCTCCAGCACCACCTTTGGGTCTTTCGTTTTCAAGCCGACCAGTTGCTTGCGGCCCTTGGCGACCAGGTCGGGCCGCGCCATGCCCCTGATACCGACGAAGTCGGTCTTCTTCTTGCCGACCGCCCAGTCGAGACCGGCATCGTTCGGCGTCACCGTGCCGTCAGTGTCCTGGCCGACGATGATGTAGCCCTTTTCGGCGCGCAGCACGTGCATCGCCTCGGTGCCGTAGGCGGCGGCGCCATGCTTCTGGCCTTCGGCCCAAAGCGCTTCCCAGACCGCCTGGCCATAGTCGGCAGGCACGTTGACCTCGAAGCCCCGCTCGCCGGTGAACGACATGCGGAACAACCTCGTCGGCACGCCGCAGATCTTGCCTTCGCGCACCGACATATGCGGCAGCGCCTCGTCCGACATGTCGATGCCTTCGACCAGCGACGCGATGATGTCGCGGGATTTTGGTCCCTGCACGGCGATGACAGCCCATTGTTCGGTGATCGAGGTCAGCCAGACATTGAGATGCGGGAACTCGGTCTGGAGATAGTCCTCCATGTGGTTCATGACACGCGGCGCGCCGCCGGTCGTCGTCGTCACATGGAAACGGTCGGGCGCCAGCCTGCCGACGACGCCGTCATCATAGATGAAACCGTCCTCGCGCAGCATGATGCCATAGCGGCAGCGGCCGGGTTCCAGCTTCTCCCAAGGGTTGGTGTAGAGCAGCTCCATGAATTTGGCCGCATCCGGCCCGACCACTTCGATCTTGCCCAGTGTCGAGGCATCGAACAGGCCGGCAGTCTTGCGCACGGCGACGCATTCGCGGTCGACAGCAGCATGCATGTCCTCGCCCGCCTTGGGGAAATACCAGGCGCGCTTCCACTGGCCGACATCCTCGAACACCGCGCCTTGCGCCTCGGCCCAGGGATGGATCGCCGTTTTACGCGTCGGGTCGAACAGCGGCCCGCGCGCATGGCTGACGATGGCGCCGAAGGTCACCGGCGTATAGGGCGCCCGGAACGTGGTCAGGCCGACCTCCGGGATCGGCTTTCCCAGCATCTCGGCGGCAATCGCCAGGCCGTGCATGTTGGAGGTCTTGCCCTGATCGGTGGCCATGCCGTTGGTGGTGAAGCGCTTGACGTGCTCGATCGAGCGCATGCCTTCGTGCACCGCCTGGCGGATATCCTTGGCGGTGACGTCGTTCTGGAAGTCGACAAACGCCTTCACCGTGGTGTCCGGCCCGGCGCCAGGAGCCGCACCCAGCATGCCGCGCGACCAGCTCTCCGAGGTGTCGACCTTCGGCTTCGTACCCTTGGCGGTTTTCGCGCCCGCATCCCTGGCCGCTTTGGCGCCCGCGGCATAGGCCTCGTCGACCGTCGCCGATAGGCCGTCGGTACCATTGCAGGCGCCGACAGAGACACAATCCTGCGCATAGGTGCCCGGCACGAAGCGCTTGGTCTCGTCGTTGAAGGCGACCTTGCCGCGCGACTGCGAGAACAGATGCACCGACGGCGTCCAGCCGGCCGACATCAGGATCGCGTCGACTGGAATGATGCGTTCGCCGCCGCCATTCTTCGGCTGCACCGTCATCGAGGAAACGCGCAGCTTGCCGCCGGCGCGGATCACCGCGCGGCCGAAATTGACCTCGATGCCGAGCGCCCTCGCCTCGTCGATCACCGGTCCGGTCGGATTGTCGCGCAGATCGACGATCGCCGCCACGTTGACGCCGGCCTTCTTCAGGTCGATCGCCGCTGCATAGGCGGAATCATTGGCGGTGTAGACGCCGACATTCCTGCCGACCGCGACGCCATAGTGGTTGAGATAGGTGCGCGCGGCACCCGCCAGCATGATGCCCGGGCGGTCGTTGTCGGCGAACACCATGTGGCGCTCGATGGCGCCCGAGGCCAGCACCACGCGCTTGGCCCTGACTTGCCACAGCCGCTCGCGCGCCAGATCGTGGCCGGGAGCCTTCAGATGATCGCTGACACGCTCGACCAGGCCGACGAAATTCTGCGCGTAATAGCCAAACGCCGTCGTGCGCGGGAGCACGCGGACATTGTCCATCGCGGCGAGCTTCGCCACGGCAGCTTGCGCCCAGGCAAAGCCGTCCTGGCCGTCGATTTTCGCGCCGCTCTCGAAACGCAGGCTGCCGCCGAACTCGGCCTGCTCGTCGGCGAGGATGACCCGCACGCCGGTCTCCGCCGCTGCCAATGCCGCAGCGATGCCCGCCGCACCGCCGCCCAGCACCAGCACGTCGCAATGCGCATAGCGTGACGAATAATGGTCGGGATCGGGCTGGTCCGGGGAAACTCCAAGACCGGCCGCGGCGCGGATCTTGGGCTCGTACAGGCTCTTCCATGCCGCCTTCGGCCACATGAAGGTCTTGTAGTAGAAGCCGGCCGAAAACATCGGCGACGCGATGTCGTTGACCGCACCGACGTCGAAGGACAGCGACGGCCAGCGGTTCTGCGACTGCGCCTCGAGCCCGTCATAAAGCTCCTGCACAGTCGCGCGCACGTTCGGCGTCTTGCGTGCCGCGTCGCGCCTGATTTCGACCAGCGCGTTCGGCTCCTCGGCGCCCGCCGACAGGATGCCGCGCGGACGGTGGTACTTGAACGAACGGCCGACCAGATGGACGCCATTGGCGAGCAGCGCCGAGGCCAGCGTGTCGCCCTCGATGCCGGCATAGGACTGGCCATCGAAGCTGAAACGCGCGGTCTTGGCTTGGCTGAAGCGGCCGGCGCCGGAAATGCGGTACGACGCGCCGCTCATTTGCCAACTCCTGGCAGCTTGGAGGGTTTGGGTTCGCCGGCCTTGTAGGTCATGACGAACCTGTCGGTGACGGTGTCGCGCACGGCGTTGAAGAAACGCGCGCAGCCATGCATGTGCCGCCACCGCTCATAGATGATGCCCTTGGGGTTGGAGCGGATGAAGAAGAACTTTTCGAAATCGTCGTCGCTCTCGCCGGCCATATTGGCCGAGCGCGCGATATGCGCCTCGCCGGCGTTGCGGAACTCGAGTTCCGGACGCTCTTCCTCGCAATAGGGGCAGCGGATGAGAAGCATTTGTTCGTTCCTACAATTCGCCGTGGCCGACGCGGGCGCCCGCCGGTTGATCGCAAAGCTTCTGTCCCAGGGTCGCGAACGGCGCGACGAGCCGGATGCGTTCCTCCACGCTTGCAGCGGGACGAAACAGATCGCGCGACGCCATGTTGCCGAGAGTGAGTTGCATCGGATCGGTGGTGACGATGACTTGACGCGGCTGGAATGTCTCGTCTTCGTCAAGCCCTTCGGGACGTCCCTCGAAGAACATCACCACCCGCTGGCCGCCGCTCCAGACGCAGGCCAGCGTGCCGTCGTCGACCGAAAACGGCCAGACGGTCTCGTTGCCGGTGCGGCTGATCGGTTGCGTGCGCACTTCGTCAGCCGACGGAAAATGGAACATGCCCCGTTCCCCCGCCAGCACGTGTTCCCCCGCCAGAATCAGCGGCATCGCGACAGCCATCCCAGCCATCATCAGTGCGCCACCGCCGCCGCCGCCGCCTCGTCGATGAGCCGGCCGGTGCGGAAGCGCTCGATGGTGAAGGGCGCATTGATCGGATGCGGATCGTCTTTGGCGATGGTGTGGGCAAAGACATGGCCCGAGCCCGGCGTCGCCTTGAAGCCGCCCGTGCCCCAGCCACAATTGACATAAAGCCCGGGCACCGGCGTCTTGGCCAGGATCGGCGAGCGGTCGGGCGTGACGTCGACGATGCCGCCCCACGAGCGCAGCATCTTCATGCGCGTGAAGATCGGGAACATCTCGCAGATGGCGTCCAGCGTGTGCTGCAATATGTGCAGGCCGCCGGTCTGCGAATAGGAGACATACTGGTCGGTGCCGGCGCCGATCACCAGCTCGCCCTTGTCGGACTGCGAGATATAGGCGTGCACCGTGTTCGACATGACCACGCAGGGCACCACCGGCTTGACCGGTTCCGACACCAGCGCCTGCAATGGATAACTCTCCAGCGGCATGCGCACGCCGGCCATGTTCATGATCACTGAGGAATGGCCGGCGGCAACGACGCCGACCTTCTTGGCACCGATGAAGCCGCGCGTCGTGTCGACGCCCAAAACCGCGCCATTGGCCGCCCGCTTGACCCCGGTGACCTCGCAATTCTGAATGATATGGACGCCGCGCGCCGAGGCGCCGCGCGCATAGCCCCAGGCAACCGCATCGTGGCGCGCCGTGCCGCCGCGCCGCTGCAGCGCCGCACCGACCACCGGATAGCGCGCATCCCTGGAGGTGTTGAGCGGCGGGCAGAATTCCTTCGCCTGCTCCGGCGTCAGCCACTCATTGTCGATACCGTTCAGCCGGTTGGCGTGCACGTGGCGCTTCAGCACCTGCACGTCGTGCACATTGTGCGCGAGCATCATGACGCCGCGCGCCGAATACATGACGTTGTAGTTGAGCTCCTGGCTCAGCCCATCCCACAGCTTCAGTGCATGGTCGTAGATGCCGGCGCTCTCGTCATAGAGATAGTTGGAGCGGATGATGGTGGTGTTGCGGCCTGTGTTGCCGCCGCCGAGCCAGCCCCTTTCCAGCACCGCGACATTGGTGATGCCGTGAACCGTGGCGAGGTAATAGGCGGTGGCCAGGCCATGGCCGCCGGCGCCGACGATGATGACGTCGTATTCTTTCCTGGGCTCAGGCGAGGACCACTGTTCTTCCCAGCCCTTGTGGCCGCGCATGGCTTCACGGGCGATGGCGAATACCGAATATTTCTTCAACGTCCCAACCTCGCCCCAAAAAGGCTTCGCGAATGGCGGCCGGCGTTCAGTCGGTCCCGGCGCGCGAGGTGTATCACTAGCGAAACAGCGCTTCCACCCTTGCGCTGTTTGCGACGGCGCTTGCCGTTTTGCGCCGTGGTGAAAAAGACGCATCCGGCGCGTCGGCGCTTTCCAGCATCTTGGCGGGTATCGGGTGGCTCGCCTGGCCTCGATCTGCGACCAAGCATCCCAACTGCCGGTCAAGCCGGCGCGAAGAAAAGGATGCAAAAATGTTCGCACTCGCAAACAAGATCGCCATCGTCACCGGCGCCAGTTCCGGCATCGGCCGCGCCACGGCAAAACTCTTCGCGGAGGAAGGCGCCAAGGTCATCGTCGCCGCCCGCCGCCAGGCCGAGCTCGACGCGCTTGTCGCCGAAATCGCGGATGCCGATGGCATCGCCATCGCGCTTGCCGGCGATGTCCGCGACGAAGCCTACGCAAAGGCCCTTGTCGATCTGGCGGTCGAAAAATTCGGCGGGC
>NZ_RZPL01000371.1:0-5485 GCF_004022805.1 Mesorhizobium sp. M7A.F.Ca.CA.002.04.1.1
CCCGAGGCTGGCGCGCGTGGCGGCGCTGTTTGCCGTCATCCTTGGCGGCTATGTCGGCGGCGCGGTGCTGAAGGCCCGCGACCATGCGGCAATCGGGGAAGCGCTGTGGATCGTGGCGGCCGCGGCTTTCGGCGGCTCGATCGCGCTGATCGGCCAGATGTATCATCTCTCGGGCGACGAGGCCTCGGCTCTGGTGACCTGGGGAGCCGGCACGGCGCTGGCGGCGGTTGCGCTGCGATCGAACCCGCTGACGGTGGCTTCGGTCGGCATCGCCGATGCCTGGCTGGTCCTCAAAGGCTTCGACTATTACAGCCGCAGCGATTTTCCGCACGGCTTCGTCGTGATGGCGATCGTGCTGTTTGCCGTCTCGTTCTGGACCCGCAGCCAGGCGGCGCGCCACCTGATTATCCTGTCGGTGCTGTTCTATCTCATGCTGCTGGTCACCAACCACGACACGCTGCAGGTGGCGATCCCGCTGGTCGTCGCCTCGGCGCTGCTGTTCGCGGCCTCGGTCTTCGCGCCTGGCCCGGTCGACCGGGTCGTGCAACTCGGCGGCCGCTTGCCCTTGCACGCGCTGCTCGCCTTCCTCACCGGCCTCGCAATGATCCAGTTCGAACTCGCCGACGAGAGCACCTACAACAGCGGTTTTGCCCTCGCTTCGGCGATCGCGCTGGCCGGTGTTGTCGCCGCGATCGTGCTGGCAGGACGGGAGAGCCGTGGGCTACGCTGGCTTGCCTATCTCGGCTTCGCCTTCGAACTCGCCATCATCTATGTCGTGACCCTGCAATCGATGCTCGATACGGCCGGTTTCTTCCTGGCCGCCGCGGTGCTGCTCGGCATCCTCGCGATCGTCATCATCCGCGTGGAAAAACGCATGAAGGGCCCAGACGCCAAGGGAGCCACGGCATGATCACCGGGAAAAGGCTTGTCATCTCGGCGCTGGTGCTGGCGCTCGTCCAGATAGGCTTCCTGAGCTGGATCATCGCCGGCCGGGCGGCGATCCTGCGCAACGGCAAGGAAGTGCTGCTGAAGATCGAACCCGTCGATCCGCGCGACCTCCTGCGCGGCGACTATATTATCCTGGGCTACGAGATTTCACGCATACCGGTGAAAATGATCGCCAACATTCCGCCCGACAAATTTTCAAGCGACGATACGTCGATTGTGGTGCGCCTGAAGAAGGGCGCCGACGGCTATTGGCAGCCGACGGCCGCCTGGTTCGGCAAGGCGCCAACGATGGCAACCGCCGACGAGGCCGATATTCTAGGCCACATCGCCGAAGGCTGGGACCTTCGCGGCGAAGAGGCGACCATCGCGCCGGACTATGGCATCGAGCGCTTCTATCTGCCGGAAGGCGAGGGGATGGCGATCCAGAACGACATGCGGGTGCGGCCATTCGGCATCCGTCTTGCTCTTGCCGGCGACGGCACCGCGCAGATCAAGGCGCTGGTCGACGGCGACAAGACGCTGTTCGAGGAACCACTCTACTAAGTCCCTTATTTCCGATGGTGTGAAGCATGCCAGTTAGCCTGTCGACGCGTGAAGACATCAACCTCGACACTGTCTTCCGCGTCGCCTGGAAGAAGGACACGGTGGAGATCAGCGAGAAGGCCTTGCAGCGCATCGCCGAATGCCGCGTCTCGTTTCTGAAGCTGATTGAATCCGATCCGCCACCGGTCATCTATGGCGTCACAACCGCCATGGGGGAATTGGCAAGCCGAAAGCTCGAACCTGACGAGCGTGATCGCCATGCGCGCATCAAGGCGTTTGCCGCCGCCACCTCGTTCGGCGATCCCTTGCCGGATCGCGTGGTCAGGGCGATCGTGCTTGCCCGTCTGACAAACTTCATCGAGGGCAACGCCGCCACCACGCCGCGCATCGCGCTTGCCGTGGCCGCGATGCTCGACGGTGGGCCGATGCCTGTCGTGCCGGCCTCCGGCCAGGGCGGCGCCGGTGAGATCCTGGCGCTCTATCCCTTGTTTGCAGAACTTTCGACGCGCTTCGACCTCGAGGTCAAGGAACGCGGCTCGCTCATCAACGGCTCGCCCTGCGCCGCCGCTTTGGTGGCCGACGCAGCGCTCGCGGGGCGCCGCCGCATCCGCATGGCGCAAAAAGTTTTCGCGCTGTCGATCGAAGCGTTTCGCGCGCCGCTCGAGCACTATGACGCGGCGCTCGACACGCTCTGGGGCGATGAGCATGAAACGGCTGCCCTGCAGGGATTGCGGGAGTTTCTGGTTGGCGCCGGCGATGGGCGACGCAACTATCAGGCGCCGGTCAGCTACCGCATCGTGCCGCGCGTCCTCGGCCAGGCGCATCGTGCGCTGGCGACGGCCGAGCGGGCGGCCAATGTGTCGCTGGCCTCGATATCGGACAATCCCGTCTACATCCCGCCCGACGATGCAGATCGGCTCGGCCGCTGCATCTCGACCGGCGGCTATCACAATGCGATGGCAACGCCGGCGCTGGACGATCTGGCGGCGATATGGGCCGACATCTGCCTGCTCTGCGACCGCCACGCCTCGAAGCTTCTGAACGGCAAGGTGTCGCTGCTGCCGGATCTGCTGATGACCGGACGTCACTCAGCCGACAGCGATGGCCATGGCAATGTCGGCTATGTGCCGATGGCGATCACCGGCTATCTCGAGCAGGCCAAGCTGGCCGCACAGCGCACCTTCATTCCGGGCACGGAATCGGCTGGCGCGGGGCAGGACGACGTCGCCACGACGGCGTTCTTCGCATGGGCCAAGGAAGCGACCGCCGGCCGCTGCGTCGATGCCGCCATGGCGATGCTGGCAATGATCGCCTCGCAGGCGCTGCACGTCACCGAACGGACGCCGCCGCCGGCACTGCGTTCCTTCGTCGATCAAATCAGAGCTATCGTGCCGCCTGTCGGCGCCGATCGCGTGCTGGGGCCGGAGCTTGCCAGGTTGGCGGAATGGTTCACTGAGAAAGTGTTCGAGGCGTAGAGATGCCAACAAAGCGGTAGCCGGTGAATTGGTGCGCCTGAACGGATGAAGTACGAACCTGCCGAGCTTCAGGTGGCCTGCCACCCGAAGCTCGAAGAGCGAAGGGTGGTGCGGACGACGGGAATCGAACCCGTACGATCAGAGATCGAGGGATTTTAAGTCCCTTGCGTCTACCAATTCCGCCACGTCCGCAGGCCAGCCCTTTTCAGACGCCAGACACAGGCCGTCAAGTCGTGTTGTTGAGCGTTCGCCGAACGTGCAAACAGACCGGGCGGCTTGATGATACTGGCGCGATCACGGAATTATCGGCGCGGCGGGTAGTGGTAGGATGCCTGTGTGGTGGATTTGATCCGCCAAGGCCGGCGCCTCTCAGGCCCAACCCATTCCCCCCGCCCACTGGGAGCGTCGGCCACCCTTCCATGAAGAGAGCCCCTCAAGTGGTCGCCTGGGCCGGCAGCGTCGCGATTGTGGGCCTGGTCAGAACTTGTAGCTCAAATTGATCCCGACCGTATTCAGCTTCACGTTCTGATCGCGATCGTTAAAGGGTTCTGCCACCTCGTAGTGCTCGGAGCCGAAATCATAGTAGCGATACTGCGCGCCGACGACGAACTTGTCGGTCAGCGCGTAGTCGCCGCCGGCACCCACGGTCCAGCCGACATTCGTGCGCGTGCTGTCGAACGCCGGACCGCGACTTGCGATGTTTCGATGCCGGCAAAGGCGACGCCGCCAATGCCGTAGACCAGCAGGCGGTCCATGGCGTAACCCGCCTTGGCGTTGACCGACCCGAACCACTTGATGTCGGTGCCGAATGTGCTTCCCAGCGCCGATACCGTCGTGCCGCCGACCGAGGAATAGTTGAGGTCCGCCTCGGCGCCGAGCACCGCCTGGTCGAATTGCCACAGGCCGGCGACGTGGCCGCCGACAAAACCGCCGTCAATGTCGGGCGCGATGGAAAATGGCGCACCTTCTGTCACCGATACATCGGATTGGCCCCAGCCATAGCCGGCCTGCAGACCAGCGTAATAGCCCGTCCAGTCGAATCCGGGCGCGGTCATCGGCACGTCGACCGCCGGGTCGGCTGCAAAAGCCGGCACGGCCAGAACGGCAAGGAAACCGGCACTAGCGACCATCAATCGACGCATCGAACTCCCCGAAATGACGGTTCAGAAAGATCCTCGTCAGAAGGATAACCGCATTCGCCGCAATCGCAATCCCCCTGTCGCCGTACAGAATCCTCTATTTGGCATCGATGAAGTCCAGCACAGCCTGGCTATATTCATCCGGCGCTTGCAGCATGGCGAAATGACTGGCGTTGGGCAGGATGATCAGCTTCGCACCTGGGATGGCGGAGGCGATATAGTCGGTGTGTTCGCGCTTGATCGCCTCATCGTGGTCGCCGGCAACGATCGCCGTCGGCGTGGTTATCTCGGCAAGCTGTTCCTTGCTCCACGCCGGCTCGCTCTCCCACATGTGGCTCATCTGCGCCACGAAGGCGTCATACTGGTCCGGTGTTTTCGACATCTTCTTGTAGTCGCGGCCGGAGCGGTCGATGTAGGCGGCAAAGGTCTTGTTGGTCATCACGCCCGGATCAAGGCCGTCGGTGGTTACGTTGGCGGCTTGCGCGAACAGCCTTGTCAGCCGCTCCGGATGATGCAGTGCGATGTCGATACCGATGATGCCGCCATCGCTCCAGCCGACAAGCGCGGTCTTGTCGATCTTCAGGTGGTCGAGCAGCGCCAGATAGTCCGATGCCATCAAGTCGTAGCCATAGGGCTGCTCGGTGCGGGTGGAGCGGCCGTGGCCACGGCTGTCGGCGACGATTACCTTGTGCGTCTTGGAAAGCGTGGCCACCTGGCTGGCCCAGATGTCGCCGTGGCCGAGGCCGCCATGGATGAGCAGCACCGGATCGCCCGCGCCGAAAACGGCGTAGTACATCTGGATGCCGTTCACCGGCGCGTATCCGCTCTGATCGGGTTTGGGCATGGCCGCTGGTTCCGGCAAGGTCTGCCAACGCTCCTCGGCCACGGCAGAAGTGGTCGACGCTGCGAACAAGATAACGATGGCGAACGCTTTCCAAAAACGGGTCATGTCTTCCCTCATATGGTTCGGTTCGCGGTCAGCATCGCCTTCCAGCCGGATTAGTCAACAAGCTCGCCCTGACGCGGTATGTCGGACCGACGGCTCTGGCGGCGCCCGCCGACATTTGCGAGACTGGCGGCAACCGAGGAATCGCCAATGACGAAAGCAACGCCCGCAAAACCCAGACCGTGGACCGAGATGGCGACACATCTGGTCGATGTCGCCGTGGGGCGCAAACCCGCTGACCTGGTCGTGCGCAACGGCCGCTGGGTGAACGTTCATTCGGGCGAGATCATCGCCGGCACCGACATCGCCATTGCCGGCGGGCGCTTTGCCTATTGCGGGCCCAATGCCAGCCATGCAATCGGCCAGGGCACCAAGGTGGTCGATGCCGGCGGGCGTTATCTGGTGCCCGGCCTCTGCGACGCGCATATGCATGT
>NZ_RZPL01000372.1:0-5479 GCF_004022805.1 Mesorhizobium sp. M7A.F.Ca.CA.002.04.1.1
TGTCAGGATCTGCTGGGTACCCGACGTGTCGTTGCCGCCGATATAGATGAAGGCGTCGGCGCCGGCCTTCTTCAGGCCGTTGAGGATGACATCGCAATAGGCGGCGTCGGGCTTGTCGCGCGTCGAGCCGAGGGCGGCGCTCGGCGTGCCGGCAATCAGCCGCAGGCGGTCTTCCGGAATGGCGGAAAGGTCGACATAATTGCCGTCACGGATGCCGCGCACGCCATGGATCGAGCCCAGCACCTTGGCACCGGGATGCCGCTTGCGGATCTCCAGCGTCGCCCCGACAACCGTCTGGTTGATGACGGCGGTTGGGCCGCCGCCCTGCGCGATGACAAACGTTCCAGCCATGCTTGATTTCTCCCGGCGCGATGGTTTTCAAGGCACCTTGGCCTGTCTTGTCGCATCGCGCAACGGGAGTTTCGAGCGGCGCCAACACGCCGCATAAGCGTCAGACGACGACGACCGGATTTTTCTTGGAGACGCGGCTGTAGAGGTCGATGATGTCCTGGTTGATCAGGCGCACGCAGCCCGACGACATCGCTTGCCCGATGCTCCACCATTCGGGCGAACCGTGGATGCGATAGCCGGTGTCCTTGCCGTCCTGGTAGATGTAGAGGGCACGCGCGCCGAGCGGATTGGTGAGGCCGCCGGGCTGTCCGGCCTGCCATTTCACCAGTTCAGGCTTGCGGGCGATCATCTCCGGCGGCGGCGTCCAGGTCGGCCATTCCCTGCCGTACTGGATGTTGGCGCGGCCGGACCAGCGGAAACCGTCCTTGCCGATGCCGACGCCATAACGGATGGCATCGCCGCCCGGCTGGACCAAATAGAGCATGCGCTCCTTGAGATGGACGACGATGGTGCCGGGCGCCTCGCCTGTCGTGTCGACGACGATCTGGCGGCGGAATTCCGGCTTGACCTTCAGATATGGCACTTCCGGAACGTTGAAGCCGCCGTCGGTCAGCCCGGCATACATGACCCCGGGACTGGTGACGTTCTTGTCGACGCTGATGCTTGGCCGGATCGGCCGCACGGAACCCGTGGTGACGTCGTCGAGCTCGAGCGCCGGCAGGCCGCCGCCCGAGGTCGAGCAACCGGCGGCGCTCAGCAGCGCAAGCGCCCCTGCCCCGGACAGGATGGCGCGGCGGGAAAGATGATGATCGGTTTCGATTGCGTCGCCATTTCGCGGCGGCGTCAGACCTTGCGGCAACTCACGCATATACCCAGACCCTACGCTGTCGGCGGGAAGCACGGTCCGGCCGGATAGCAGGCATTTTCCTCATTCATGGTTGATAAAGCGTGAAGACCTTGCACAGCCTGCATTTGCGCATGGCCTTGGCGATGTTCGACCTTCTTGCCTGAACTTGAACGAAGGCTGCTGCACAAAAAGACCTCGGTCGAGTCATATTCCCGGCGCCGGCGTCTCCTACTCCTCGAACCATCAGCGAGGGGCCTCCATGTGCAAGACCTTAAAAACCGACATCAAGCTTTTTGCCGCTGCCATTGTCGCGGCGGCAACCGTTCTCGGTGCCAATGTCAGCCTGGCCGATATAGTGAGCACGCTGAGCGGCGCGAACTGACACCGATCTGCCGCTGGCGCAGTTAGGGAAATCGCCTCTTTACATTCTCCCGGGCCTAAGGATTTATCCTCTTCTTTAAGCTCAAAGGAGACGAGCATGTCCTTCGAAAACTGGGCCGCCTTCGCTGCCGCATCGACGATCCTTCTCATCATTCCAGGTCCGACCATCCTGCTGGTCGTGTCCTATGCGCTGGGCCAGGGCTGGCGTACCGCTCTGCCGATGGCCGTCGGCGTGGCGTTGGGGGATTTCACTGCGATGACGTTGTCGATGCTGGGTATCGGCGCGCTGCTGGCGGCCTCGGCGACCGTCTTCACCATCCTGAAGCTGATCGGCGCCGGTTATCTGATCTATCTTGGCGTGAAACTGTTTCGCGCCGGCGGCGCGTTGAAGGCCGAACCGCGCACCGACGCGGTCTCCTCGGCCAAGATGATGGCGCACGCCTGGCTGGTCACCGCGCTCAACCCGAAAAGCATCACGTTCTTCGTTGCCTTCCTGCCGCAGTTCCTCGACCGGCACGCCGATTTCTGGACGCAGATGCTGATCTTCGAGACGACCTTCCTGGCGCTCGCCTTCGCCAATGCCTTCGGCTATGCGCTGATCGCGGCACGCGCACGCAACGTGGTGCGCAATCCCAAGGCGATCCGCATCTTCAACCGCACCGGCGGTACGCTGCTGGTCGGCGCCGGCATCGCCACGGTGGCGATGCGTTCCAGCAATTAAGCTGTCTTTTTGACCGGCCTTACCATTTGACGCTGAAGCCCAGATTGCCTTCGAGGATCCGACGCTTGTCGCCACCGAGATTGGTGGTGTAGTCGCCGGTGGCGAAGATGCTGACCTTGTCCGTCACCTTGGCAATCACGCCGCCGCCGAACTCGAACGAGGTCGATCTGCCCTCGGTCGAGATGTCGGTGGTGTCGAAATTGACATGGCTGGTGCCGCCGAAATCGTGCCAGATGTTGGCCTTGAGATACGGCTGCAGCGCCATGCCATTGATCGCTGTTTCGCCTTGCAGCCGTGCGCCGAGCCGGCCGGTCACGCTGCCGTCCGTATCGAAGGAAACCGAAGCAAAGCGGTCCGACGCATCGTCGAGCGACAATTGCTGCCAGACCAGTTGCGCCTGCGGTTCAAGCGTCCAGCCTTGCGCCAGCGCGATGGGATAGCCGCCTTCCAGCGAAGCGGTGACGCCGGTCCCGCCGACGTCGATGCCAATGTCGCGCGACGATGTTGCGTTGCCGCCGAAGAAGGTGGCCATGAGGACGCCGTCCAGGTACCAGCCACCCTGACCGATCCGGGTCCAGTAGCCGCCGATACTGGTGCCGTTGATATCCATGCTGCCGACGGACAGATTGTCCCTGCCCAGCGCCTGGCCGCGCACGTCGCCATTCATGCTGGCATAGGCGACGAACAGGCCGGCGCGATCGGTCTGGCCCGACGCGGTTTCGCGGCCGAACAGATCGAAGCCCGCCTGGAGGCCGAACAGGGTGCCGTCAAAGGACGGCGATACCGTTCCTGAATAGGCCATCTTGCTGTCCTGACCGAAGATGCGGCCCCAGACCGGCGACAGCTCGGTGTTCGACAACAGGCTCTGCTCGCCGCGCCGTTCGTGGAATGTGCCGAGCGTCGTCATCGCCAGATGTTCGGCGACCGGCGGCAAGGCCGAATAGACCGGAACCTCGATGCGATAGAGCAGGATTTCCTCGCCCGCCGCCGGTGTCGGCAGGTCGGGCACCTCAGTTGGCACCACCGGCGGTGGCGGGGGCGGATCCGCCACTGGTGCCGGTGGTGGTGCCGGTGGTGTCGCGGGCGGCGGATCGGTCGTGCCGACCGATCCGCCGCCCTTGAACAGATAATATTCAAAGGCCCCGGCGGCGACCGGGGCGTCGAGCGCGAATGTCGTGGCGCCCGAGGTGGCGCCGTTGATTGCCTGGATGACCATGATGCCGTCCTGCGTGGTCGCAGCCCCCGCGCCGCCGAGATTGACCACGGAGATGCCGGTCGAACCGGAAGCCGTTCCGCTCGACAGGACCAACTTGTCGGATGCGGAGGAATCGTCACCGAGCTCGGTCTGGATAAGCAGCAGGCCACCCAGGCCGACATAATTGCCCGAAATCGTCAGGCTGTCGGTGGCGCCGGTGCTGCCATTGGTCAGGTCGATGCGCCCGGCATTGGTGACCTGCGCCAGCTGGCCTGCCGTAAACGCCTGGATCGCCGCATTGAAGCCGCCGCCGTAGAGCGTGCTTGCGGCATCGACACTGAGCGAACCCGTGCCGGTGCCGCTGTCGCCGAGCACCAGATTGCTGTCCATCGTCAGCTGGGTGTCATTGGTGGCGTCGATGCTTTCCCAGTTCTGGAGCCGGCTGACGCCATCCAGTTTGACGTTGTCCAGGGTCAGCGCATCGGTGCCGGCACCACCTGATATGGCATCCGTGGCACCGAGATTGGCGTTGGTGAGGTTGCTGAGCCTGGCGGTGTCGTTATCGCCGCCGAGATCGACGGAACCATAGATGATGCCGCCACCGTTCCAGACGAAATTGTCGGCGCCAAAGCTCATCAGTATATCGCCACCGACCGTGCCGCCGGTGACCGTGACGCTGTCATTGCCGCCGCTGACGCTGATGTTGCCGCCGATGGTGCCGCCCGACAGGATGATCGTGTCCTTGTCGAAGCCAGTGACGAGGTTGCGGTCGATGGTGCCGCCTGACATGTTGAAATAGTTCTGATCGAGCTTCATGTTGACCCGGCCGATGCGGCCACCGGTCATCACGGCGTGGTCGCCATCGTCGAAGAAATCGACGATGCGTCCGCCGGTCATGGTGAAGGTGTCGAGGCCGTCGCCCTGGTTGAGCGAGCCGATCTGGCCGCCGCTCATGTTGAAGTCGTCGATGCCGGCGCCCTGCTGGACATTGCCGGTGACGGTGCCCGCGCCAATTTTGAAGAAATCCGTGCCGCCACCCTGATCGACGGTGCCGGTTATGGTGCCTGACTGCATGTCGATGCCGGTCCGTGCCGACGCCAAAGGTCACATTGCCTGATATCTGCCCGGTGCCGCCGGCGGGAAAATTCAGCGTGTTGTCGCCGTCGAGATCGGTGAGGCTGCCGGCTGAGTCGCCGCTGTCACAGGTGTAGACGGTGTTTCCGGCGGATGGAGCCAGCACGCATGCGGCAAACGCGGCGGAGTTGGGCAGCAACGCAAAAGCTGTAGTTGAGAGGATGCTAATAAGCCACGGATGTAACGGATGCGGCTTTCGCCGTTGCGAAGCAATTGTCACCTGCGCATCCGCCGAACGACTGTTCGGAAGCGAGTTCTTCACATGCCGCATCGCGTCCCCTCTCGATTCGCGATTTCCAGCCCCCGCCAGCCGCCGCAATGAAGACACAATTCATTCAATTTTACAAAGCCTAATCTGCCCCGCATGGTTGCTAAACTGCAAAGACTACTGAAAGGTCTGGCGTAGCGCACGGTTGGCGTGTCCGTGGCCTATGCTTTAGGATCGCTTTGGGCCGAAGGATCAAGGGCCTGTCACGGGTCGATAAAGGACATCGCATGGCAATCAGGGACGCATTCGGCCTGGCACTTTCGGGCGCGACGGAGGCGGGATTCACGCCTTACAGCCAGGCAGTGCGTGAACTGCAGTGCTTCATCGGCGATCCCGTAGCTTCCGTCGACCGCGCCATCGCGGAAGATCCCGGCTTCGTCATGGCCCATGTCTTCAAGGGATATCTGTTCGGCCTCGCCACCGAGCGGGAGGCGACGGCCGTGGCCAAGGCTTGCCACGAGGCCGCACTGCCGCTTGCCGCGACCACGCGCGAGCGGGCGCATGTCTCGGCCCTTGGCCATCTCGCCAGCGGGCGCTGGCATGAGGCCAGCCGCGTTCGCGAGGACATCACCATCGAGACCC
>NZ_RZPL01000373.1:0-5475 GCF_004022805.1 Mesorhizobium sp. M7A.F.Ca.CA.002.04.1.1
CGCCACCCTCCCCACAAGGGGAAGGGTAAGACCAGCGCTCAAGGTCTCACCTGTCCCGACCCGCGCACACGGTATTTGAACGACGTCAGCTGTTCGACGCCCACCGGTCCGCGCGCATGCATCTTGCCGGTGGCGATGCCGATCTCGGCGCCCATGCCGAATTCGCCGCCGTCGGCGAACTGCGTCGATGCGTTGTGCAGCAGGATCGCCGAATCGATCTCGTTGAAAAACCGCTCGACGGCTTGCGCATCCTCGGCGACGATCGCCTCGGTGTGATGCGAGGAAAACGTCTCGATATGCTCGATCGCACCACCGATACCGTCGACCAGTTTTACCGCGATGATGGCATCGAGATACTCGGTGATCCAGTCGGCATCGGTCGCCGGTTTGGCGTCGAAAAACACTTTCAGCACCTCGGCATCGGCATGGATTTCGCAGCCGGCGGCGCGAAGTGCATCAAGGATCGGCACCAGATGCGTGGAGGCAACCGCCCGGTCGACCAGCAGCGTCTCTGCGGCACCGCAGACGCCGGTGCGTCGCATCTTGGCGTTGACGGCGATCCTGACAGCCATATCGAGCTTGGCGGAACGGTCGATGTAGAGATGGCAGATGCCTTCGAGATGCGCGAAGACCGGGACCCGCGCCTCGGCCTGCACCCGTCCGACCAGGCTTTTGCCACCGCGCGGGATAATGACGTCGAGGTTGCCGCCCAACCCCTTCAGCATTTCGCCGACGGCGGCGCGGTCGGTGGTCGGCACCAGCTGGATGGCATCCTCCGGCAGGCCCGCTTGCTTCAGCCCTTCGACCAGGCAGGCGTGGATGGCGGCGGAAGAATTGAGCGAATCCGAACCGCCGCGCAGGATCACCGGATTGCCGGCTTTGAGGCACAGCGCGCCGGCATCGGCGGTGACGTTCGGGCGGCTCTCATAGATGACGCCGACGACGCCGAGCGGCGTGCGCACGCGCTCGATATGCAAACCGTTCGGCCGGTCCCACTGCGCGATCACGTCGCCAACCGGATCCCGCAGCGCGGCGATTTCGCGGATGCCGTCGGCCATGGCGCGGATGCGCGCCGGATCGAGCTTCAGCCGGTCCATGAAGGAGGTGGAAAGCCCGGATTCATGACCATTCGAAACATCGATGGCGTTGGCGTCGAGAATGTCCTGCTCACGGGCCACAATCGCCTCGGCCATGGCCAGCAGTGCGGCGTTCTTGGCGGCGGTTGTGGCAATGGCCAGCGGCCGGGCGGCAGCGCGGGCGCGCCGGCCGATATCGGCCATCAGCGCGACAGTGTCATCCCCGGATTTTTCATGCAGTTTCAGCATGGCTCATCCTCCGCTTACATCGCCACCGACCGTGACTTGGTCACCGGCCCCTGTTTGGTCGCCGGCCCGTACTTGGTCACCCGAATGGCTCACCACAAGGTCATCGCGGTGGATCATCGCCGAACGCGCCTCGTAGCCGAGCACGGTTTCGATCTCGGCCGTCTTCAGGCCCGCGATCCTTACGGCATCGGCGGCATCATAGGCAACCAGCCCGCGCGCGATCTCGCGGCCCTCGGGCGACAGGATCGCCACCGTGTCGCCGCGCGAGAAATTGCCGCTGACCAGCTTGACGCCGGCCGGCAGCAACGATTTGCCCGACAGCAGCGCGCCGATGGCGCCGGCATCGACCGTAAGCCGGCCGGCCGGCTCGAGCTGGCCGGCGATCCAGGTTTTGTAGCCCTTGACCGGGTTGCTGCTCGGCCGAAAGAAAGTAGCGCGCTCGCCGCGTTCGATCGCCATCAGCGGCGACAGCCGAGTGCCCGACGTGATGATCATCGCGGTGCCGGCGGCGGTGGCGATCTTGCCGGCATCGAGCTTCGTGCGCATGCCGCCGCGCGACAGCTCGGAAGCGGCCGCACCCGCCATCGCCTCGATATCAGGCGTGATGCGGTCGACCACCGGAATGAATTTGGCGTTGGGGTCGCGCGCCGGCGGCGCGGTGTAGAGCCCGTCGATGTCGGAAAGCAGCACCAAAAGATCGGCGCCCATCATGGTGGCGACGCGGGCCGCCAGCCGGTCATTGTCGCCGTAGCGGATTTCGGAAGTCGCCACCGTGTCGTTCTCGTTGATGACCGGCACTGCCTTCATCTTCAAGAGTGTCGAGATCGTCGCCCGCGCGTTGAGATAGCGGCGGCGCTCCTCGGTGTCGCCGAGCGTCAGCAGGATCTGGCCCGATTTCAGGCTGCCCTTGCCGAGCGCGTCCGACCAGGCGCCGGCCAGCGCGATCTGTCCCACGGCTGCCGCCGCCTGGCTCTCCTCCAGTTTCAGGGCTCGCTTGCCGAGGCCAAGGATGGTGCGGCCAAGCGCGATGGCGCCGGACGAGACGACGAGGATTTCAGCGCCGCCCTGGGCCAGCCCGGCAATGTCGTCGGCGAGCGAAGCCAGCCAGTCGCGCTTCAGGCCCGTCGCGCGGTCGACGAGCAGCGCCGAGCCGATCTTGACGGTGATGCGCCGATATTTTCTCAGCGACTGCATGACCCTATTTGTCCCAGCGCGTCTCGACCGGCGCCGCGATCTGCGCGCGCGCCTCAGCAATCACCGCCATCAGCGCCCGCTGCACCGCCTCGACGCCCTCGCCGGTGACCGCCGACAACAGCATCGGCGCGCGGCCGGCAGCGCGTTTCAGCGAGGCGACCTTCTTCTTGCGCGCATCGGCGTCGAGCGTGTCGACCTGGGAAAGCGCCAGGATCTCGACCTTGTCGGTGAGGCCATGGCCATAGGCGTCGAGCTCGGCTCGCACGGTCTTGTAGGCCTTGCCCGGATTTTCCTCCTGCGCCGAAACCAGATGCAGCAGCACACGCGTGCGCTCGACGTGGCCAAGGAAGCGATCGCCGATGCCGACGCCCTCATGCGCGCCTTCGATGAGGCCCGGAATGTCGGCGATGACGAATTCGCGCGCGTCGATGCGGGCAACGCCGAGGCCGGGATGCAGCGTCGTGAACGGATAGTCGGCGATCTTCGGCTTGGCTGCGGTGACCGCCGCCAGGAATGTCGACTTGCCGGCATTGGGCAGCCCGACCAGCCCGGCATCGGCGATCAGCTTCAGCCGCAGCCAGATGTTGAGCTCTTGCCCCGGCAGGCCGGGATTGGCGCGGCGCGGCGCCTGGTTCGTCGAGGTCTTGAAATGCTGGTTGCCGAAACCGCCATTGCCGCCCTTGGCCAGCAGAAAGCGCTGTCCGACCACGGTCAGGTCGCAGATCAGCGTCTCGTTGTCTTCTTCGAACACCTGCGTTCCGGCCGGCACTTTCAGCGTGACGTCGGCGCCCTTGGCGCCGGTCATGTTGCGGCCCATGCCGTGGACGCCGGTCTTGGCCTTGAAATGCTGCTGATACCGGTAGTCGATCAGCGTGTTCAGCCCGTCGACCGCCTCCAGCCAGACATCGCCGCCGCGGCCGCCGTCGCCGCCATCCGGCCCGCCGAACTCGATGAATTTTTCACGCCGGAACGACACCGAACCGGCGCCGCCGTCACCGGAGCGGATGTATACCTTGGCTTGATCGAGAAATTTCATGAGATTGTACAGTTTCTACTAGTGGCTTTGCGGCATTGCTCTAAACCTTGGCCCTTGCTCTAAACCAAGGCGCGGCGAAGGGCGAGGCCGTTTTGTGACAATGGCCATGTGGGGTTGGCCGGAGAGACGTCGGAATGAAGCTTGTAACCTACAACATCCAGTACGGCATCGGCCTCGACGGGCAGTACGATGTCGGGCGCATCGCCGATGCCGTGCGCGGCGCCGACGTGATCGCTTTGCAGGAGGTGACCCGCAACAATCCTCGGAATGGCGGCCGCGACATGGTCGCCGAGATCGGCGAGGCGCTGCCCGACTATTTCGCCGTCTATGGCAGCAATTTCGAGGCCAATATCGGTTCGCACATCGACAACGGCCGTGCCGTCACGAAAACCTTCCAGCTCGGCAACATGGTGCTGTCTAGGACGCCCATTCATCTGTCGCGCAACCTGCTTTTGCCGCGCAGCCGCAGCTTCGAGATGATGAACTTCCAGCGCGGCGCGCTGGAAGCGCTGATCGAGACGCCGCTTGGTTTCATCCGCTTCTATTCCATCCATCTCGATCACCGCAGCCCCCTCGAACGCGCCAGCCAGATCCAGTTCCTGCGCCAACGCATGCTGAACTATGCGCTCGAAGGCGGAGCACTGTCCGGCGTCGCCGAGATCGGCCTGCCGGAACTGCCGCATCCCGAAGCCTTTGTCGGCATGGGCGATTTCAACATGCTGGCCGGCTCACCCGAATATGTCGAACTCGCCGGCCGGCCGGACCATGAATTCGGCATGCCGCTGACCGCCGACTTCGCCGTCGATGCCGCCTTGCGGCTGAACGCCACCGGCGACGATCTCATCAGTTGGGTCGATCCCAAGCAACCCACCGATCCCAGCCGGCACAAGCGCATCGATTATATCTTTACCAGCGCTTCGCTTGCCAGATCCCTGCAGCGTCTGTGGGTCGACCGAAAGGCAGTCGGCTCGGACCATCTGCCGGTGTGGGTCGAACTGGGCTGATGGCCATTCATCTGGCGGCGTTTTCGCGTTCGACGATCGCCATCATGATCGTATCGCGGTATTCCCCGTCGACATGGACGGCATCGCGCTGCACGCCCTCCCTGACAAACCCGACCTTGTCGTAGAGAGAGATGGCGCGAGCATTGTCGGAATGCACGGAGAGTTCGATGCGGACGAAACCGGCCCTGCGCGCTTGCGCCAAGGTTGCATTGATGAGCCGCAGTCCAAGCCCTCGCCCCCGATAGGGAGGAACAATCCCCATCCCGAGGGAGCCGCGATGGGCATGGATGAGCCGATCATGGCGTGAGATGTCGCACCAGCCGACGACCTCGCCACGAACAACGGCCACGAACCCCGGATCGCCTCTCCCGATACGATCCATTGCGAAACTTCTGACTTGATCCAGCGGTGGCGCCTCAAGGAAGGACAAGTACTTTCGCTCACGCGCTACGACATCGAGCGCGCGATGAAAGCTTTCGATATCCCCAGGCGTCATCGGCGCGATCGCGGCCGTTTCAATATCGCTGCTGTCGACCATTGGTTTGACCGTCGTCATCCATCAGAAATGCACCCAGTTCCGCAGGCTGGTCCAGGTCTTGCGATCGAGCCGGTAGCGCTCGACGGGAACCTGGCCGGCGACGATCGAGTTCAGCATGCCCTGGCCGGCATACTGGAACCCGCACTTGTGGATGACGCGGCGCGAGGCCGGATTGATGACCCGCGTCGAGGCATGCAGGACCTGGATCGACGTCCTCTGGAAGGCGAGATCGACCAGCGCGTGCGCTGCTTCCGTCGCATAGCCCTTCTTCCAGTGCGGCTCGCCGATCCAGTAACCGAGCTCCAGCCCGCGATCGGTGGTGTTGAGGCCGGCGCAACCGACGAAGGTGTCGGTGCCGGCGAGCGTCAGGGCATAAGC
>NZ_RZPL01000374.1:0-5472 GCF_004022805.1 Mesorhizobium sp. M7A.F.Ca.CA.002.04.1.1
CACGAGCGCCGGAGCCGACAGCGATGATCTCGCCTTCCTGCGGCTTTTCCTTTGCCGTGTCGGGGATGATGATCCCGCCAGCGGTCTTGGATTCGGATTCGACCCGGCGAACGACCACGCGGTCATGAAGCGGGCGGAACTTCGACTTTGCCATTTTTTCTTCCTCGATGAGAACGGTGAGAAACAGTTCCTCCATCCGGCGGCGCCGGACATGTGGTTAGCACTCACCAAAGGCGAGTGCTAACGTGGCGCTGAAATAGGCTGGCGGCGCGCCGGAGTCAAGGCGCTCGGAGCGCCTCTTGGCGCATGATGATGAACTTACCGGTGCCTGGCCGAACCGAGCACCAGAAGCGGGCACCGTTCCGCCAGCGGATAGCTTCCGCTCGGCACGACGCGCACGTCGCCGAACCAGTTGGCTGCCTCGTTGGTCAGCGTGGCCAGCGTCGCGAAGCTGTAGCTTATGTCCGAGCCTGCATAGACGTCGATCGTGTTGATCGAGCTCATGCTCCATCCTGTTCGCGCGGCAAGAGCTTCGCGGTCCGGAAACAGTCTGCCGAATGCATCGCGGATCGTTGCCACCTTGATGGTAAAATCGCGGTCGTCGGTCGTACACGCCATCGCAATCCGCCATTTGAGCGCGTGGAAATTCTCGATCCCGCCGGCCAGAACCAGAGCTTCGATGCCGCACAGATCGTCCGCCGTTTCCGGTCGTGCGAAGACGCGGATCGCTGCGCGCCTGCCAGGCTTCAGCACCCTGGCGACCTCGCCAAACAACGAACTGCGCGCCGCCTGGGAAGCGACCGCCGACAGGCATCCGTCGCCGATGACGGCGTCGATGCTTGCGCGGTCCACGGGCAGGTTAAGCCAGTTGCCGGCGATTGCCCGTCGCGAGCCGTCGTCGCCAGCCCATACGCCGGAAATCATGGCCGCCGACTGGTCGACCGCCAACATCGACTTGCCCAGAACTGCCAATTCCGGGGTAACCCCCAAGAGAAGGACATCGGCATTTCCGAGATCAAGTTCGCGATCGAATATAGCGACGGTTTCCGCTGTCGGCCGGAGCGGCGCTTCCAGAAGTTTCCAATGGCGGTGGTAATCGTCCCAATGATTTGTCATGCAATTCCATTGGCCCCCTGCACGCCTGGATTTTGGATATCACCGGGGCTTAATAGAGGTCGTTGGACAAGCCAAGACATTTCAAGGCATCTACAGACAGTCCAGGAGGTGGATAGTGGCGCGTATCGCCGTGATAACGCATGAGCATGACAGGTTCCTGGGCAGGCGCGATATTCTGCTGCGCAGGAGCAGCCCATACATGCTGTTCGACATTCTTGCGGAATTGAAAAGGCGCGGCCATTCGGTTCGGGTTCAGCAAGGCCTGTCGAAGCCGGTCAGCGCCGATATGGCGGTATTGCATGTCGATGCCACGGTGACGCCAACGGACTATGTCGACTATGCCCGGTGTTTTGCATTCTGCCTCAACATCGGCGCCGCCGACATATCCAAACGGCGGATCAGTGGTGCATTGATCGACAAAACCGACAGCTGGCAAGGTCAGGTGATCGTCAAAAGCAATCTCAACAATCGGGGAATCCCGGAGACGCTCCTCAACCGGCGATCCGAGCGCGCGGGCAAACAGCCGCCGTTTCCGCATTTGCCAATCTTGCACCCCTATGAGATCCACGGATCTCTCGGCGACGTTCCAGACGGCGTCTTTGATTGCGACGATCTCGTCGTGGAAAAGTTCATTCCGGAGAGAGAACCCGACGGTTTTGCTGTTCGTTTCTGGGTGTTTTGCGGAGAGCGAGAGCGCTGCACCCGCTACGTCTCCCCGAACGGCCTGGTCAAGGCATCGGAGACGATCCGGCGCGAGCCCGTCCCGGTGCCCGACGAACTGCGTGAGCGCCGGCGTGAACTCGGCTTCGACTATGGAAAATTCGATTTCGTCATGCATGAGGGCAGGGCCATCCTCCTCGATGCGAACAAGACTCCCGGCCGTCCGCAAAATCTCGTCAAGATGTTCGCGGCCGGCGCTTCGGATCTGACACACGGCTTCGAAGGCCTCGTCCATCGGGCGAAATAGGCGCGGCTCTAGAGGAACAGCCGCAGCTGCGTGTGAATGATAGACCGGTAATCCTCGATGGTCCGGCGGCTTTCCGCTTCGCCCTCGGCAAGCGCCAGGCGCACCACGCCGCCGGCGAGCTGGAAGATCAGCAGAACCATGCGTTCGAACTGCTCGCGCCTCTCGGGCTCCAGCAAGGCGATGACATGGTCGCAGAACATTTTGGCTTGGTGCCGCGTTTCGGCGAGGTCGAGGTTCTTGAGCGCCTTGTCGGCCTGGATGGCGTTCTGCAGATCCTGGATGGCCGGATCGCCGGCGACACGGCTGAGATAATCATCGAGCAGCCGGTCAGCGGCCACGATGACATCTTTCGCCTCGTGGATTTCGGCGATGATCGTCGTCAGCCGTGCCCGGCTGACCTCTGAAAACCGCTCATAGAGCATCGCCAGGATCGCCGATTTGTTGGGAAAGTAGTGGTAGACGGTGGCGATTGGCCCGCCCGCCAGCATGCCGACCTCCTTCATAGTGACGGCGTCGATACCCTTTTCCCCGATCAGCCGCATGGTCGTCGACAGGATCGCGTCGATGCGCTCGCGGCTGCGTTCCTGCTTGGGCTTGCGCCTCGGCTCGGTCGCCATTCTCTTCAATTCCGTCATGCACCGATCTTTCGCACGGTTTTTAGATTCCGGTTGACAAGAAATATGATCAAGTATCAGTTTCTGAAATACTGACAGGTTGTCAGCTTTTTTGCCGCGCGGCAAGGACGTTGGGGAGGCGCCTTTGGCTTCGACAGATATCGGCCACGCAGGCAGTGGCGACTGGCTGGTCGGCAATCCGACCGGCTGGCAGCTCGCCTCGGCCCTGTGGATCGGTTCGGTCGGCCTGCTCATCCTCGGCCTGCAGCCGGTGCTGCTCGGAGCTCTCTACACCGAAGGCCATGTCAGCGGCGACGAACTGGCGCTGGTCGCCACCGCCGAGATGATCGCCATTGCCATCGGTTCGGCCGTCGTGGCGATGCTGCTTTCGGCCCACAATATGCGCTGGAAAAGTGCCGTCCTTCTGCTGCTGCTGGCGCTGGCCAATGTGTGGACGGCCTATGCCGCGAGCGCCAACATGCTGATTGCGGCCCGCGCCCTTGCCGGGCTCGCCGAGGGCGGTCTGGTCGCCATCGCCACCGAACTGATCGCCCGCTCGCGGCGTGCCGAGCGCATCGGCGGCTATTTCGTCACCATGCAGACGCTGGCGCAATGCGCGCTCGCCCTGTTGCTGGCGCTCTATGTCATCCCGGCCGCAGGGTCGGCGGGTGGCTTCATCGTTCTTGCCGTCGTCTGCGTCGTGTCGCTGGCGGTCGCTTTCACCGTGCCCGGTGACTATGCCGACCTGCCCAAGGAAGAGAATCTGGCCAATGTGCTGACGGTTCCCTCGATGACCGCGCTGCTGTCGGTCTTCTGCTACTTCATGTTCTTCGGCGCGGTCTGGGCTTTTCTGGAGCCGCTAGGCGCGCAATACGGCATCGATGGCCGCACCGTCGGCCTGATCGTCTCGGCCAGCCTCGCGGTGCAGGTCCTGGGGGCGATGACGGCGACCGCGTTCGAGGCGCGCATCGATTATCGCCTTGCCATCGCGGCGATCGGCGTCGTGGCGCTTGTCAGTTCCCTGGTTCTTGCCAGCAGCCCCGGCCTGACGACGTTCTGGGTCGCTGCCCTGGCCATGGGCTTTATCCTGCTGTTCATCGTGCCCTACCAGATCCGTCTGGCGATCACCGCCGACGAGACGCGCACCGCTGTGCTGCTGGTGCCGGCAGCCCAGCTGTTCGGCCTGGCGATCGGGCCGATTGCGGCGTCGCTGCTCATCGATGGCAAGGATTTCCGGCCGGTGCCGGAATTCGCCGCCGCCAGCGCGGTGGCAAGCGTGGCGCTGCTCGGTCTCTTCGTTCTTGTGTCACGTCGCCGTCGTGCGGTTGCCTGAGCGGGGAGCGCCATGTCGAACACTTGGAGCAACTGGTCGGGCTTCGTAAGTGCCGAGCCCAAGCTGATCGCCAGCCCCGGCGATGCCGGTGAACTCGGTGATCTCGTCCGGACCGCGCCCGGCCCGGTGCGCGTTGCCGGCGCCGGTCATTCCTTCACACCGCTGGTGAAATCGCAGGGCACGATCCTGTCCCTGGAGAGACTGGAAGGGCTGGTCTCGCACGACGCGCAAAAACATCAGGCGCGGGTGCGGGCAGGGACCCGGCTCGGCCCGCTCATGCACATCCTGCAAGGAATTGGCCAGGGCCTGCCCAACATGGGCGATATCGACCGCCAGGCGATCGGCGGCGCGCTGGGCACAGCCACGCACGGCTCTGGGCCGACGCTCGGCGCCTATCACACGCAGCTGGAGACGGTGCAGATCGTCGACGGCCTTGGCAAGGTCCGCGACTTCAAGCGGGCAGGGGATCGGGACATGATCCACGCCATCGGTGTTGCGCTCGGCGCTTTCGGCGTGCTCACCGAAGTGACGCTGAACAACATCGCGACCTACCGGTTGCGCCGCCGCAAATATGTGCTGCCGATCACCGAGATGCTGCGTGATTTCGAGGCGATGATGGCCGCGCATCGCTCGGCCGAATTCTACTACATTCCGTTTTCCGGCTATGCGCAGTTCATCGCCAGCGATTTCAGCGATGCCGCACCCACCACGCGGCCGCCGGAAGAGGACGAGGCGGGTTTGAGGACACTGCGCAGGCTGCGCACTTCACTTGCCTGGCTGCCATCGCTGCGTGGCCGCCTGATCCGATCGGCGGCCGCCAAATTTCCCGCCGAGGACTACGTGCAGGACTGGCTCAACGTCTATGCCAGCGACCGGCAGACCAAGTTCAACGAGATGGAATATCATTTGCCGTTCGAGGAAGGGCCGAAGGCGCTGGCCGAGATCATCGAGCTGACCGAGAAGCGCTTTCCCGAGGTCTATTTCCCGATGGAGGTGCGCTCGGTCGCGCCGGACCAGTTCTGGCTTTCGCCATTCTACAACAGGCTGACCTGCTCCATCGCCATCCACCATGACGCCGCGAACGATCCTTTGCCGTTCATGCGGGCGGCAGAGCCGATCTTCCGCAGATATGGCGGCCGGCCGCATTGGGGCAAGATGCACAGCCTGAAAGCGGCGGAGCTGAAAAAGCTCTACCCGCGCTGGGACGATGCCATGGCGGCGCGCCGCGACATCGATCCGGAAAACCGCTTCGTGTCGCCCTACATGGCCGGCCTGTTCGGCATCGAATGATGAGCACCTATTTTTCCACCCTCTCGGATGCGCTGAAGACCGCCGGCATCTTCCGACCCTGCCTGCTGCTCGACCGCGATCGGCTGGACGGAAACATTGCCCTGGTAAAAGGGAGGCTGGATCCCGGCCTGGCCGTGCGGCTGGTCGACAAA
>NZ_RZPL01000375.1:0-5445 GCF_004022805.1 Mesorhizobium sp. M7A.F.Ca.CA.002.04.1.1
CTTGTCGTGCCAATGAAGTGCATGCGCCCGGAGCTCCGGGCGCATGCACTTCATTGGCACGACAAGACTAGGGCAACTCAGATGGAATTCGGTCTCTGGCAGGTTTGGGAAGCGGGTTGGGTGACCGCCATCCTGCGTGGCGCGTCGATAACGATCCTGGTGGGTCTCGTCAGCATGGCGGCCGGGCTGGTGATCGGCATTGTCTGCGGCTTGATCAAATGGGCCCGGATATTTCCGCTCTCGCTGCTCGTTGATGCCTATACCTCGCTGGTGCGCGGCGTGCCCGAGCTGCTCATCATCTACCTCCTGTTTTTCAGTTCGGTTGAATTCGTGACCAAGGTCGTGACCGCTTTCGGCTATGCCGGGGTCGCGGAGAGCGGCTATGCGTTCGTCATCGCGGTCATCGCCATCGGCGCGATCTCCGGCGCCTATTCGACCGAGGTCGTGCGCGGGGCCCTGGGCGCGATCCCCAATGGGCATATCGAGGCCGCGCGCGCGCTCGGGCTATCGGGCGGCCGGATCTTTCGCCGCATCATCGCGCCCAGATGCTGCGCATCGCGGTTCCCGGAATCAACAACGTCTGGCAGACCACGATCAAGGACACGGCCCTGGTCTCGGTGGTCGGCCTTCAGGAGCTGATGCGCATTTCTTTCATTGGCGCCAATTCCACCCGCCACCCGTTCATCTTCTACCTGATCGCGGCTGTGGTTTATCTGGCCATTACGCTCGTCAGCCAGGCCGGGTTCGACGGCATCGAACGCCTGCTCAGGGTGAGGACGAGAAAGTAGTTATGATGGATCTCATCCAGCTAGCGGTTCCCGTCCTGCTCAAGGGCCTGTGGGTCACAGCGGCACTAACGTTCGTCTCGGTGCTGATCGGCTTCAATCTGGGCCTCGGTTTGGCGCTGATGCGACTGTCGTCGAACCGCTTCCTGTCAGGCTTTGCCAAATATTATTCCAATGTCTTTCGCGGGACGCCACTGCTGGTGCAGATTTTCCTGTTCTATTACGGGCTTGGCCAACTTTCCTCGATCAAGGACAACGCAGCTTTGTGGTGGTTGATCAGCGACGGCGCGCGCTGCGCCGTGCTGGCGCTTGCGCTGAACACGGCTGCCTACACGTCGGAGATCCTGCGCGGCGGATTGATGTCGGTTCCGGTTGGCCTCGTCGAAGCGGCGCAGGCATGCGGCATGTCGCGCATGCTGCGGTTCCGGCGCATCGAGTTTCCGCTCGCCATCCGCCAGGCGCTGCCGGCCTATGGCAATGAGCTCATCCTGGTCGTCAAGGGGACCAGCCTTGCCTCGACGATCACGGTGCTCGAGATCACCGGCTACGCCAAGCGGCTGATGAGCCAGACCTTCGCAATCTTCGAGATCTTCGCCATTGCCGGCGTGCTCTACCTTGTGATCAATCTGCTGTTGATCGCCATCATCCGCGCCATAGAGCGTTTCCTCATGCGCCACGAGGCCTCCTCTGGCCGAGATCTGGCAGCGCCGCAACCAAATCGATCGACCGTGGGTTCGTGACGCCCCTGCTAAGATAGAGCGATCCGAGCGAGTAGTTTTCACGACGTCTCTGACTAAAATGCAATTTCATTGGACGCTGAATGCCCGAGATAAAATGGGTGACCGATCGTCTCGCTTTAGATCACTGCTTCCTCGAGAAACGGCTCGTTGCGATCTATGCGCTCGTAACAGAACGGCGAAAGATCGAGCGTCTGGAAAGCCCCGTGAACGATAAGTTCTGAAACGGCGCGGCCCACGGCTGGCGACTGTTGCAGCCCGTGCCCCGAGAAGCCGTTGGCAAACATGAAATTGGTCACCTGCGGGTGGAAGCCGACGATGCCGTTGTGGTCGAGCATGTTGTACTCGTAGTGGCCGGTCCAACTGGTCTGGACCTTGAGTGCGTCGAAAGACGGAATGCGGTGCCAGAGTGCCGGCCAGATGTAGTCGTCGAACTCTTCATGGTGCATTTCAAAGTCGTCGTAGCCGGCCGGTCCGTCGCCTTGCGGCGTGTTGCCGGTGAGAAAAAGCTCGCCTTCGGGACGCACGAATGTTCCGGAAAGGTCGATGACATTGGGCATCCGGCCGGGGATCGGGTTGGCGCTGGCGAAGACGAAGCTGTAGCGCTTGTAGGGCGCGACCGGGATCGACAGGCCGGCCATGGCGGCCACCTGCTGAGCGCGCGGGCCCGCGGCGTTGACCAATGTTCCGCAGGCAACCGTCTGTCCGGTCGCGAGGCGCACCGAGATGACCCGCCCATCGGCGATGTCCAGCCCTGTCACGGCATTGTCAATATACTCGACGCCGCTGGCGCGGGCTGCGCGGCGGAAACCGTTCATCAGCCCCACGGAATCGAACCAGCCCTCTTCCCTGGCCCCCCAGGAACCGCCACCGAGATCCTCCACATTGAGCCAGGGGAAGCGATCCTTCAGCGGGCCCGGCTCAAGAAACACCGTGTGGGCCCCAAAACTGCGTTGCAGATCGACGCGCTCGCGGGCCGCTTTGACGCCGTCGGGTGAACAGCAGTAAAGATACCCATGCTCCTTGAAGCCGAGGTCGGGCGCCGGTTCGTCCTTGTAGAAAGGTGCCATACGCTCCTGAAATCCGCGGATGACCTCGATGCCGAACTGGCTGATCTTCACATTGATCGGATTGGAATATTGCTGCCGGATCGCACTGGTGGAGAGCGCCGTCGACGAGAATTCGTAGCTCGAGTCGCGTTCGACCACGAGGATCGAGGCGCCGCTGCCCAGCGCCTGGCTCAGCCAGTAGGCCGTGGACGAACCGATGACGGCGCCGCCGACGATGACGATGTCGTAGGCGGTGCGTGACGGCGCTTTGTACCGGGGGATCGGCATGGCTGTATCTCCGGTCTACTGAGTGAACGAAGCGACCAAGGCATCCGAGCCCCGCGCCAGCAGGCCGAGGTCGGAACCAACGGCAACCATGGTGAAGCCGTCGGCGAGGTAGCGGTCGGCATCGGTCTTTGCGGGAGCCAGGATCCCGCTGGCCTTGCCTGCCGCCGTTGCCGCCTTGCGCACCGAGGCGATCGCTTCTTGAACGTGTGCGGCCCCGGGATTGCCCATCGCACCCATATTGGTGGAAAGGTCGCCGGGTCCGACGAAGAGAACGTCGACGCCGTCCACTGCCGCAATTTCCGCGGCATTGGCGACGCCTAATTCATCCTCGATCTGTACGGCGAGAAGCTGCTGCTCACGCGCCTTGGCGTGGTAACCGGCGATGCGACCGAAGCCGTTGGCACGGTGACCGACCGAGAAGCCGCGAAATCCACCAGGCGCATATGTCATAGCCGCGACAATGGCGCGGGCCTGATCGGCCGTCCGCACATTGGGGATCATCAGGCTGCGCGCACCGATATCCAGGGCCTGCTTGATCAGATTGGGATCGTCGGAAGGCAGCCTGACGACGGCCTCGCTGTCGAAGCCGCCCATGACCTGCAACTGGGCCATGATGCTGCGCAGATGATTGGGGCTATGCTCGCCATCGATCAGCAGCCAGCCGGCGCCGGAGCCCGCGACAATTTCCGTCGTCAGGGCCGAAGCCAGCGAGCACCAGATGCCGATATGGGTCCGGCCGGCCGACACGGCAGCCTTCAGCGTGTTGAGGCGCTCTTGCATTTTGCGGTCGGTCTCCGATGAGCGAAAGGACGTTGAAATTTGTATGATGTCCTATATCATACGGCAATAATTTGCTGCAAGATGCAATACGCACCAACCTTCGTACAGGGGTTCAAGAATGAAGATCGGGTTCATCGGGCTCGGTGTGATGGGAGCACCGATGGCGCACCATCTCGTCGACGCGGGACATGAGATCTTCACGGTCCTGAACCGCTCCCCTCTGCCGAAGGACCTTAGGGCATCGGTCGTCGCCTCTCCTGGCGATGTGGCGCGGATGTCCGAGATCATCGTGACCATGCTGCCCGACACGCCAGATGTGGAGCGTGTCCTGCTTGGAGGAAACGGCGTCCTGGAGGGGCTGTCGGCCGATAAGCTGGTCATCGACATGAGCTCGATCAGCCCTATCGCCACTGCGGAATTCGCAGCGAAACTGCGGCAAGCGGGAGCCGGCTACCTCGACGCCCCGGTCTCGGGCGGTGAGGTCGGCGCCAAGGCGGCGAGCCTCACCATCATGGTCGGCGGGCCGACCGCAGAGTTCGAGCGCGCGCTGCCGATCTTTCGGACGCTGGGCAAGAACATCACCTTGATCGGCGAGCACAATGGCGCCGGCCAGACCTGCAAGATCGCAAATCAGATCATCGTCGCGCTCAACATAGAGGCCGTGGCGGAAGCGCTCGTCTTTGCCAGCAAGGCCGGTTGCGACGCGGCAAAGGTGCGCGCCGCGCTGATGGGCGGCTTTGCCTCGTCCCGCGTGCTGGAGGTGCATGGCGAGCGCATGATCGCCCGGACCTTCGCCCCGGGCTTTCGCATGCGGCTTCACCAGAAGGATCTCAACCTCGCGCTCGAAAGCGCCCGCGCGCTTGGCGTCTCGCTGCCGAACACCGCGATGGCGCAACAACTGATGAGCGCCTGCTCAGCCCGACCAGGCGGCGCGGAGGCCGACCACTCGTCCCTCGTCCAGGCGCTGGAGATCCTCAGCGGCCACGAACTGTCAAAAGAAAAGGAGTAAAACCGATGCGCGGAACCGGCAAGGCCGAGATCTTCGTGATGCTGGCCCATCCCGTGGCCCATGCCAAGAGCCCCGGCATATTCAACGAGATCTTCGAGCAGAAGGGCCTCGACAGCCTCATGGTGCCCTTGAGCTGCCGCCCGGAGGATTTCGAGGCCTTCTGGGCCGGCATTACGGCAGCCGAGAATATCAGGGGCGTGATCATCTCGGTGCCGTACAAGGTTGCGGTCTATCACAAATGCACCGCCGCTCACGACCGCGCCGCGAGGGTGCAGAGCGCCAATTCCGTGCGCCGGCTGCCCGATGGCAGCTGGTACGCCGACAATTTCGACGGCGTCGGCTTTATCGATGGCCTCAAGGCAGGCGGACATGAGATTGCCGGCCGCCGCATCCTTCAGGTCGGCGCCGGCGGCGCCGGCGCGTCCCTGGCCTATTGTCTCGCCGAAGCCGGTGCCGAGGAAATCCGCTTGGCCGACATCGATACCGGTCGCGCCGAAAAACTGGCGGCGCTGGTCGCGCAGGTCTTCCCGAAATGCCGCATCCAGGTTGGAGAGGCCGAGCCTTCCGGCATGCATATGGCGATCAACGCCACGCCGGTCGGCATGCACGCCGGCGACCCGCTGCCGCTGGATGTGAGCCGGCTGACCCCGGACATGACGGTCGTCGACATCATCATGGAGCCCGCCGAGACCCCCCTGCTAAAGGCGGCGAAAGAGATTGGCTGCCGCATTCAGCCGGGGCGCCCGATGATGGATTTCCAGGTCCGGGCCATGTCCGAATTCTTCGACATCGAAGGC
>NZ_RZPL01000376.1:0-5414 GCF_004022805.1 Mesorhizobium sp. M7A.F.Ca.CA.002.04.1.1
GCCCTGCAGGGACAGGCCATCATTTAGAACCACGTCTCCGTCGGCTTCCAGCAACCTCCGCGAGGTACGCTAAGCGCAGATGCATCGCGTATTTGAAACCTTGGTCGAGCAACTCTCTGCAAGCGTCGATGCCGTCGATCTCCATGAGGCAATGGCGTCCGCCGCAGCCGGGTTCGACTTTCCGCTCTTCGCTTATTTCACCTACCCATCCGCTTCCGGCGACAGGCCGCGATTGATCTCGAATTATCCATCATCATGGACATCACATTACCTGCAACAGCGCTACCACAGCGTGGATCCCGTGATCCTGCGGGGACTGCGGGGCTGGGATACCTTCGACTGGGGTGTGGACCGCGATCACCGTTATTTGCCGACCTCTCAGCAGGAAGTCCTGGAAAAAGCAGCTGAGTTCGGCATTCGCGGCGGACTGACCATGTCGATGCATGATCATCGCGGCCGGTTCGCCGCACTGACCTTCGCCTCCAACGAGGCGCATCCGCCATTTCTGAGGTCGCTGACGCGCTACGAAAAAGCAATGCAACTGGTTGCGATCAACGTTCATATCCATGCCCGGCGCAGGCTCGCCGAAGATTGCGTGGTAGATGGCATAATGCTCACCCGGCGGGAGTTCGAGTGCCTGAAATGGGCGGCGTGCGGCAAGTCGGCCTGGGATATCAGCCAGATTCTCGGTGTCTCGAAACGCACCGTGACCTTCCATCAGGAAAACGCCAAGGCGAAGCTTGGCGTGCGAACCATCAACCAGGCCGTAGTGCGGATGGCTGCTCGGGCGAGATCCTGATCCTCTCCAAGTCTAGCTGTAAAGGTCTACAGGCTGCATTCATGACGGCTTTGCCCTTCGATTGCGTGGACACATCCCGCACGGAGACGACAATGATGCAGCTGATAACACCCGACTGCTACGCCGAGTTTGCGAGCGAACTCAAGGAAATGCACGGACTTAGGTATCGGGTTTTCAAGAAGCGGCTCGATTGGGAAGTGCAGACCGAAGGCGAAATGGAAACGGACTCGTTTGACAGCCTGAACCCCGTCTACCTGCTTCTCAAGGGGTCCGATTGGCGAACTTGCGGCTGCGTCCGCCTTTTGCCGACCACCGGACCGACAATGTTGCGCGATACGTTTCCGACGCTGCTGGATGAGATGGTGGTCCCTGCGAGTGCCGATATCTGGGAGAGTAGTCGTTTCGCGCTCGATCTCCCTGCGACAGCGCCGAAGGCAGCTGGCGGCCTGGCCCAAGCAACCTACGAGCTCTTCGCGGGGATCATCGAATTCGGCTTGGCCAACAATCTCTCCGGGATCGTAACGGTGACAGATACGCGCATCGAAAGGATCCTTCGTCTCGCGACCTGGCCGTTGTCACGTATCGGACAGCCCAAGCAGGTCGGCAACACCGAGGCAGTCGCCGGCTTCCTCGATATTTCCTACGCCAGTCTCTTGCGCATCCGCTGGAGGGGACGCCTCAACGGGCCGGTGTTGTGGCAACCAGTTCTCATCCAATCGGCATAGCGCCTGCGGATGCTCAGCCGTGACTTGAGTTAAGTCTGCTCACGGCCGCCACCGCCGCCGTGAGGGTGAGCGGACCCGCCCCACGAGCTTTCGACTGTTCCGGTCGATTGGCTCGCGCGGCCGGACTTTGGATTTCCGTAGGCGCAACCCGCAGTCCAGCGTGAGCACGCCAAAATGGCGCCCCTCCGCTTCGTCCAAAGAAGCCAACGTGGCTTCTGAGGTCGTCTTAGAATATTGGACCGGCCGCCGTGAGCGATCGCAACCTCAAAGCTTTGCCGGTATGCCGGTTTGGCCGGACCGTCGGCCAGTCGGAGCAGTCCCCCGATAAGGACCCGAGCTGACGCGCGGTCCAACAGCGCCCGAGCCTATGCTTTGTGCATTACCGTTCGGTTGGCCATGTCGTCCAAGACCGCATGAAGAAGGCTTCCAACCTCCTGCGCAGCGAGCTCTGGCGCAATTCCTACATCGGACAATTGAATGAGCATTTTCTTGGCGGCACAGCGCCAGAACGCGCTCGCCGCCTCGCCGTTCTTGGTCTCGAGGGCCTGGGCGATACTTTCGACCAATATACGTCGCCGATGCAGCGGAAATACGCAAATGTTTGATTCATGCATCAATCACCTCACAGATTCAGTTCCACAAAGAAAAACACCGGCGTCTTCAAAAGAGCCCCGCTAGCGCGGTGACGGTTCGCGGCGACATGACGAGTTCCACTTCCCCATCGACAAGCCATTGGGAGATGAGCCGCCGGACCGCATATCCGGGACCGCACATAAGGTGAACCACCATTGCTCATCCGGCTGCATTTTCCTGGGCCGTTCGACGAGGCGTTCCAGCCGAATTGACGTCCAATGACTTGATCTCTGAAAGGGCAGGGCGGTACGAATCACCCGACTGTTCCGCTGCTTACATTCCTGCGAGCTTGTGTATGAACGATTAAAGCGTGCCCGAGCCGTTCTTGGTGGCCGCCGCAGAAGGGAATCATGTCATCCGCTGCCTATCGTAGGCGGCGCGACTTCTAGCATGACTGCACTGCCCCGACAGGGCTTTGCAATCGCGCGTTTCGAAGCCTATGCTTTGGCATCGGCCGGCATTTACTTCGGTGCAGCCGACAGTAAGACGTACGCGCTCTTGCCCCGTTGGAAGAGAGCCTTGCCCGATCCCTCTTTCGCGACCAGGTGCTGAAGCCCTCACCCCGCAGGACTTCGCGCTTTTGCGACCATCGCTGCATCACGTCGAACCGGGCATCAAGGACAAGTTGGAGGTCGCGCATCAGCCGATCAAGAACGTATATTTTCCCGAGAGGGGCATCGCGTCGGTGGTCGCCACCATGACCGGCGGGCGGCAAGGTGAAGTCGGCATTGTCGGCTATGACGGGATGAAAGGAATTGCCGTCATTCTCGGAAAGGAAAGCACTACCTGGCGCCTGCCGGTTGAAAACCTTCGCCCTGCGATTAGCCCGTCGCTTCGCACCTCAGTGCTGGACTATGCCCACGCGTTCCTCGTCCAATCATGCCGGACGGCACTGGTCAATGGCCACTCCAAGGTCGAAGAACGGCTGGCCCGCTGGCAGCTGATGGTCCACGACCGTGCGGAAGGAGATAAGATCCTCCCGACGCATGAATTTCTGGCGACCATGCTCGCGCCCACCGCCCGGGGTCACCACGGCCCTGCAAATGCTTGAGTATCGAGGACTGGTGCACGCCAAGCGCGGCGAGATCACGATCATCGACCGTGCCGGATTGATAAAGCTCACACATGGCGCTTATGACAAGGAGGAGCAGCGTTATTTCGGCCTGGCCGCTGCCTGAAGCATGTCGGTTGAAACGGGTTCAGCCGACGTCTCCTTGCCCCTCACCAGGTCGCCCAAAAGCATCAGCGGTTTTGAACGAATCGCAGCGATTGTCCGCAATCGGACATAGGCTTGAAGGCGGTCGAATTCGTGCCATAAGTCGGGTTGGTCAGGGTTCAGGGAGGAATTCGTCATGACCAATTCGTTTCACACCGTCACCGTCGAAAAAGCCGCAGAAGCCTATGTCCTTTCCAGGGGAAGGGTCCGCTTTCTCTCCATGGCGCAGGCGATCCGCGCCATCCGAACACTAATGCCGGCATGCAAGGCCACCGACCGCGAGTTGGAGGAACTGTTGGCGGCCGCTTCCTTCGTTCATGGCGTGCCCGTCGCCTTCGACACAAAAACAGCCGATGGTGTAGAACCACGGCTGCATTCCTAAGAGGGCATGCCGCGCCATGCAGACTGTCAGAGGGCATTCGTCAGATGGTAGTCCGCTAACTTAACTGCAGAGTCTAAAGGACGTGTTCCAGCATTGCGAACTCACCGATCGCTTTGTTGCCAAAGCTGCCAGCAAGCGATCGCCTCATCCAGCCGTTTGCACCATCTCATCACAGACATCATCGCGATGCTACCTGTCCAGCATATGTCCAGCATTTCGCAAGGCGGCCAGAAGGAGCCTCGCATAGCCTGTGACATCGATCTGGGCCTGCATCGAAAGGGGCATGCTGGTCCAGTTCTCCAACGGTGCAATGAAAGGTGAGAAGGTGCCATTGACAAGGCAACAACAGCTAACAAGGCCCTCTCGGTCCAATGCCACCACACCGATCTTGTCGCCTGGATATCCAATGGCTGCGACTCGCTGGACCTCCAGGTCACCGTCCACCCGCACGTCAAAAAGAAGGCTACCACGGCTCCTCGTGGCTATCTCAGCCGCCTTCTCATCAAAGCTTGAAGAGAGCAAGCGGACGCTTTCCACCGCCATCTGGAAAATCACCAAATCCAGTTCATTCACGGCCATATGGGCATTTCCGCGCAACGGGTGGTGATTGCAATGACACATACTGCTTGTTCACAGATGTCGGTCACGAACGATCATTCGTCGGGTTCCGGTTCCGACCAACGGTGTCGCCACCTGATCGTGCTGCGGTTCGAACCTTCCGAACGCGAGCCGAGCGCGCTATGAGGTTGGAGTCTAGGTCTCGGACCCTGCCTCGCGGCCTGCTCATCTTTGGCAGACCCGTTGCAACGCCGCCGCGATGGCGCAAACGCCAGATGACGCTGATCCATCGCTTGATCGTGAACTGAGCTTCTGAACACCATTGGGACAGCAGGGTGGAAGGGCTTGACCAACGCTGCCCCCGTTTTCCAAGAGGACCCGTCCTCGATTGAATCTTTCGAGCCCCGTGCAGCGCGCAGCCAAATGATGACCATCTGGACCCAGCTCGCAGACCGCAAGGCAAAGAGGGAACCTTCCAGGCAGCCAAGCTGCGTCGACGCAAAGAGCGGCCTTTGGAGTTCCCAGAATCGACCCTTCCATAGTTGCGACAGGCAACCACTGCACGAGTGTGGGAGAGCGAATCGCAAGCATTGCGTGAGGTCCTGCGCGTTTTCCCCTCTTGCTATTTGGCACATCGTTTGCGCCGAAGTGGGCGCAGCGTTCGACCGGAGCACTGCATGGGAGAGGGAGGAGCCCCACCCCGATCCGGTCAAGGAGAGAGACGGTGTTGGTTCCAAGAGTTCCCCGCGCGATCTTAGCGCCCCGCAAGCGCCATTTTGCCCGGACCTACGTGCAGGTACTTGCCGCCATAATCCTGGGTGCCGCAATCGGCTATTTCCATTTGGAGACCGGCCACAGCCTGAAGCCGCTCTGCGATGCCTTCGTCGATGTCGTCAAGATAATCACCGTACCTGTCATCTTCCTGACAATGGCGACCGGCATTGCCGGCATGAGCGATCTGCAGAAGGTCGGCCGAGTTGCCGCCAAGGCGATGGTTTATTTCCTTACCTTCTCGACGCTAGCACTCCTTGTCGGGCTGATTGTCGCGAATATCGTTCAGCCTGGCGCCGGCCTCAACATCGATCCGGCCTCGCTCGATGT